>JAQFVO010000591.1 GCA_027942505.1 Endozoicomonas sp.
GGCACTGCCGCTAAATTTGTTACCTGCACTGCATTAACCGGCGTTACCGTGATCATCCGCGACGGCTCAGACGGTGGTCCCTCCATTACCAGCGAGCCAATCTGTGTCGTAAAAGTCAGCACATAGTCACGGTCCACTTCATCACGCGCATCGGCCGAACCAACGTTGTACATCAAGGTCCACACTGGTGGCCACCAATCCGGCTCGTTAGCTGGCCAGTTGCCTTGCCATTGCCATTTGTCTTTTTTTGGCCACCAATCCGGCGCACTGGCACTGTCCGGCCAACCGGTCGGCGCTGCACCGGGGTAACTCTCGTTGGCTTTTGGAAACCAGTCTGGCTCTGACGGAGGCCACACATTCGGCCACCAATCCGGCTCTGTCACCGGCATATCCGCCGGTCGTTTTGCTGGCCAGTCACCGGCATTAATGTACACCATGTAACCAGCATCGCCTGATTCCGGCCAGAATACCGGTTCCTGCTTTGGCCACCATTCTGGCGGTACGGCATACCACACTTCCGGGTTCCATTCGCGTGCATCCGTATCCGGCGGTTTTGCCACCAACTCTACGTGTGGGCCAAACTCAGGAGCCGGTACACCCAGCTGATAGCTCATGGCCGGCAACGGCACGTCCTGACCAGTAGCAACCGAGTTATCAAGAAACCTTGGTACATCAAGACCGGTAAAATACGTCAGATGCTGATCATTGCCGGCCACCGGTCCCGGTATGATGTGTACCACTTCTTCCCAACTAAACATCCAACCAGATAACGGATTATTCACATCAGGCGCAAACCGGTACACCGTGTTTTGGGTCTTTGGCTTGGTGGACGGGCGATAATCCAGTGGTGCCAGAATCGGTTCCAGTACGTTACGCTCAAATTTCACATTAACAGCACGCGCAGCATTCAGGTCGGGTAAGGTGGCGGGATCGAATTGTGGTAACTCCCCAAGGAACGGAGCAAAGTCAAGTTTCATAATGTGTTGCTAAAACTACCTGTCAGGTTCGGCGGGTAATCTGGAAAATCAGGCTTTAGTTCCGGTGGAATTGGGGGCCAGGTCCAGCGGGGTTCAGTGGTTTTTGTTTTGGTTTTTGATTGGCTGAAGGTTTCCGGCATATCCCGCAATTGTTGTCGCCATTGCAAGGTTGCTTTGTAGGCGGTATCGGATAAGGTTGTTGGCAAACTGAGTTCCAGTTGGTCTTTATGGCGTATGACAGTCCAGTCTGAATCATTTAGCATCTGGTTTCGTTGCCTTTTCATTTCCTGAAATTGTTCTTCCGAAGTCGGCGGCGGTGGTGGTTGCAGGGCTTGTTCTGTTAATCTGGCATGTTCTGCAATGATAGCTGTCGTCCATTCAGGCAACTCAGTAATCATTTGATTGGGTTCAGTATTGTTGAACTCAATTTCTCCTTGATCATTGCGCCATTGCAAGGCCCAAAAAGCAGCAGGAAAAGAGTAGGGCGATAAGTCAAACCGTTGTGAATTGCCATCAATAATGACCAGATCATCGGGGTAAACAATAGTTATATTCATGATTCATTTACAACTTGATAATAAAAGCCAAAGCGTAATAAGGTGGTGTAATGTTGACAGAGTGAGAATGGTTGCCAGAACTACCGCTGCTGATGCTGTGACTGTGGGAGCCGGAGCCGCCTGTAAAAGTTGTATCTGTTCCAGGTGATATAGGCCGTTGATAGTGATTTCCACCTGCGCCAAGTATTATATATTCAGCCTGTGCTAATAAGATGTTATGGTTGTGACTTGGAATTTGCGAGATTGAAAGCGTTGTATTGCCAACACTCACAGAATGCGAATGACTACCCGCTGAACTGGTTGAAGAAGAACTACTA
>JAQFVO010000593.1 GCA_027942505.1 Endozoicomonas sp.
TTGTCTCCTGTATCGGGGGGGCGGCGAACTTCTCAGCAGTTGCCCGCTGGTTTGGCAGCAATCTCGCTGTACTGGGAGCCGATAACGTAACGATCAGGGACGATGAGAACCCTTCTCAGGCCCGGAAAAAACAGCGGCACAGAATATGCCATCAGTCGGCCCGGTTACCCGGGATGGCTATCGGGCTGGGTGCCGCTTCCTGTCTGGGTACGGTTGCTGCCGGGCCAGCCCCTGGGCACTGGATCATAGTGAACGACAGCAGCGTGCTGGACAAAATCGGTCGCGATCCTGCCTATCCGCTCGACGCTCGTTATCGCCAGGAAACAACGTTCGCAGGCAGACCAACGTAAGCACAGGCCACCCTGGCCAACAGTTCAGCAGGCTGCAATAGGGAGTGATAGTCTTTTCCCGGTGGATCGGCGCAGAGTGTCGGAGGCTCCATCTGTATGGAACCCGACGCATAATCAGGATGGAGTGCTTTGAAAAAAGAGATAACACCAGCAGCTACGGTAATTCGCGAACCATGATCTGAAGAATCACATGGCGCCATTGGCCAAGTGGCGATCACAGGTGCCGTTGACTCCTGAATCATAACCAAACCCTCAAATGTCATTAAACGTTTTAGAGAGAATCAAGACCTGGCAAACTAGAGAGTTTTAGCACTTACGGCAGGAATATAAAGAAGTATCAAACTATTTCTTATTTCATTGTTAATCATTGATGTGAGCACACCCTGTACACCCGACATTTCCACATTTCCAGGGACGCTGCCCGCAAAAGCACAAACGGTTTGGCCTTTGCGGGCGGCGGGTAGCGTTCTGAAATGTAGAAATTATTTAAAGACAACTCGATGGGACAGGGATTACGACTCCGTCCAGCACAAACGGAGCCAAAAGCAGCCATCAAGAATAATCAAGATCGGTCAGAGGAATTGCCGCCTCAGCCATTACGTTTTGTTTGTGGCAATAACGGTAGAAGGCAAAACCGGCCACACCGACCAGCCCCACAGCAACAGCGCCCGCCACGATACCCCCAGCC
>JAQFVO010000615.1 GCA_027942505.1 Endozoicomonas sp.
TGGCGCATCGTCAAAGTGGCCACCACCAAGGCGCAGCGTAAGCTCTTTTTTAATCTGCGCAGCGCGAAAAAGCGGCTGTCCTGGCTAACTAACGATGAAGCCGACGCTGTGGCCAAAGACCTGGGCGTTGAAGCCAGAGTCGTTCGGGAGATGGAAGGCCGAATGGCTGGCCAAGATACCTCCTTTGATGGTTATGTCGATGACGACAGCGATACCGCCTACCAGGCACCGGCTCACTACTTGGAAGAGCATAACTCCGATCCTTCGGTATTGCTCGAAGACTCAAACTGGTCAGACAGCTCGATTGCCCAGCTGAGAAATGCTCTGGCGCAGCTGGATGAGCGCAGCCGGGATATCCTGCAAAAGCGCTGGCTGTCTGAAGACAAGATGACCCTGCACGAGCTGGCTGATGCTTACGGTGTTTCAGCAGAGCGTATCCGCCAGCTGGAAAAGAACGCGATGAAAAAACTGAAGGGGTCGATGGAGGCATAACCGGGCAGTATCGATGGTCCCGGCAGAGATGACTTGCGGGATCATGCCTGTGTTGGACAGTATCCGCTGCCGTGCTTTCAGAAAATACCCAACCGGCAGCATGTTCGTTTCGTCTGCCGGGTCGTTTTCCGGCTGTTTTATTGAGAGTCTTGCCGACCGATGCAGTGGTTTAAATATTTTTCTAATAATTAACAACATTGTTCGCTGGCTTGGAATTTGAATCAGTGTCAATGGAAGGAAATTGGTGATAGGGAAAATAATCCTGCATAAAATAGAACGTCAGGTGGTCGGTTATGTCTCCAAACGCGTTGCAGCATGGTGAATCTCCAAATCAATATTCAGTGGGAAGTCCTTCAACGATTGTCTGCACACACCGTGATATTGAGAACATGGAGGGCAGGTTATTTTCCGGTCGAGAGGTTGATACTGCAACCCTTTGGGAATGTCTGCAATCCCAGAATTCAACGCAATGCCGGTGTGGTCAATTACTTAGCCAGGGTGATGAAACCAGTCTGCTATCGCTGGATGCTGGTGTCAGAGAAGGTTCAGTTGATATCAATGCTCGCAAGGTTGTGGTAAGTAGCTTCCTTGAAAGTGTTCGCGACGGCGGGGTCAGCCGTTCATCGCTGCTTGAAATCATTAACGAGCGAAAGCAGGCGTCGGGAATGAGCTGGCTCAGCCTGAGATCTCTGGACGATGAAACGACGCCCGCTCTGTTAACCTGGTTCAGCCTGGCAGCTCTGGACGATAAAACGACGACTGCCCGATTAACCTGGTTCCTGAAGCACGGGTTTGATATCAACCAGCCTGTCGATAGCAGTGGCAAGACTTTGCTGCACAGAGCGTGCCAGCGGCCGGCTCATAATCAGTTATTTTGTCAGCTTGAATACCTGAATACCCTTCTGGAAAATGGCGCAAGACTGGATATTACCGACAGTGAGGGCAATAACCCATTGCACATCGTTGCCGGGGCTGGCTGTCTGGCAATGTTCCTGGATGCCCTGCTCAAGAGTGCCAATGGCGACCCGGAGATTATTGATGCGGTGAATCATGATGGTGATACCCCGCTGTCCATCGCCCTGAGATCAACATCATGGCTTGGAAAAGCGTTGCTCCTGTTGCGAGCGGGGGCATCTGTCCAAAAAAATCCGGCCAGCGCAGTGAGCCCGCTGTTCAGTCTGATTGAGTCCAGGAGAGCATCGGATAAGAGCATAGAGCTGTTAATTCAATACGGGGCTGATATAGATGAAGTCGATGAGGGACGAGTGCCATCCCATCAGCTGGTGAGGCAGTTCAACCTGCACAATTCACTCAATCAGTACTCAGGATTGATGCGTCTGATTGAAGAAGGCGTTCCACTGAACAAAATGGATAGCTCCGGCGAAACATTATTTACAAAGGTGTTTTCGTTGCTTCAGTGGTCCCGCTTGTCCCTGACCCCGAAAGATAAAGCGATCACCGCCCAAGGCATTCTGGCAGCATGGTACAAGTATAATTTTCCAGAGCATATTGACCGACTTGAAGGTGCTATTTCAGACAAGTGTATTGAGGCTTACGAGGCTGACTTCAGTATGTTTCTGGAAACCTGCGCCGATGCCTTTTACCTGATTGATCATACCGCTGACATCATTGGTAAGGGGCTGAATCAGGCCAACATGGCAAAATTACGGGAACTGCTCGAAAAATTCCGCGAGCACCACCGGCAAGACATCAGTTTGAGACCTTTTGTCCATTGCAGCCCTGAGAGCTTCCAATACTGCCCGAAAAGGATGAGTGAGATGGCACGCACACTGACAGTCGGCTCGTTTGCTGAATACCGGCTCGATGTGGAGGGGGGCAATAGAGGATACAATACCGTCTTTCCAACAGTCGTCGAGTATACGGATGAAGTTTTGCTGAGACCGTCAGATATCAAGATCACTGATTGGCTGGTGGCGAATAAGTGGGATGCTTTTAAAACTCTTCTTTATGAACAGCCCGATTTGCTTCAGGTAGTGGTGGATAACAAGGCTGCTGTCCTGTCGTGTTTGACAGAGCAAAACAGAAATCACCTGGAATCCCTGATTGCGTCGCCACCCAAAGATTTACAGCAAGATGGCATAATGCCACAGCTTAGTGAGTTGCATTTGTGATCAGCTGAATGTACTTGCGAAGTTTTTGTCAGGAGTC
>JAQFVO010000620.1 GCA_027942505.1 Endozoicomonas sp.
AGGGTGAGGGGTTCATCGGTGAACAGTCGTCCCCTGGTTTTATGCAACTGGCCACCGTCGAGCACGGTTTTCATTAACAGGCCATTTCGTTCCAGATCGGCCGGTGAGCCAATACAGACCACTGCCGGCGACGCACGGTGTAACTGATCAATGACCCGCTGTCTGGATAGCGGATCATCAACAAAGCAGAACGAAGCACCATCTGCGACGCCCGGGGGGCTGACGCGGCGATCCATCAGGCGGGTTGATTCAAATCGTTCAGACGAGGCAACTCTGCCCCTGGGTGTAATGTCGTGCCTCAACTCAGCGCTGGCAATGCCAGTCATGTGGGTAGAGGCGGGTGAAAATACGGCTTTGCTGAATTCCATATCTACCTGTTGTTCGGTCTTTTAACCGACTTGTTGTTATTGGGTATCATTCCGGGGCATTGGCAAATCGGGCCATGCCGAACTTATGCGCAAGACGCCAGACTCGCCAAAAGTGGGCTTACGACATCTTTCAGTACTTAAGTTTCGACCGGTTATGGCCCAGTAAGTTCAACCCTCAGGTGCTGACCAACCCAATGGCGGGCCCCGGGCGCCAGCTGTGAACCAAACACCTTTTTTTTTGTCAATAAGAAACGACATTAGAAAAAACACGATGCCCGATCACCGCAAAGGATTGAGAAAAATAAGATAGAAAAATCAAATCAAGCTCGGCATCGCAAAATCTCCGGCAGAACCGAAGGCCCGCCTTAATGAATGAAGTAACAATCAAAACGAGAAGCTTCCCATCTATTGAACAACCAGATGATTCGGAGTGCTCGATTTGCCTCGAGACCTTTGACGGCAGTAAGCGGTCAGTCACCACCACGGAGTGTCACCACACTTTCGACAGCGAATGTCTTGCCAAATGGCTTACGCACAAGCCCTGTTGCCCGCTCTGTTACAAAATGCTGTCCGATAGAAGCGCCTGCGGGGTGAGCCAGGAAGTAGTGCCTGAAGAGCCAATATGCCCAATTTGTCGGGATTGTCTGGAACGTCCGGAGGAGCCGGTCTCAATCACACCCTGCCTGCACCGTTTTCACAGCGGATGTTTATCTCGGTGGTCCGATGGCAAACCGGCCCCGTTCTGTCCGATGTGCCGTACTCTTGTCCCAAAAAGCAGAGCACCAGAAAGCAGGCTACTTTCTCTCCCCCCGACAGATTTTTCCCAGACCGAGATGGCATGTCCGATTTGCATGGATTATCTCAGCAGTAGTAGGGTGATCTTAACGCCCTGTGGGCACTATTTTCACAGTATATGTCTCAACCATTGGTCTGCTAATCGAAGAGGATCATCGTGCCCGGCTTGCCGAGCGCTCCTGCCACACCCAGATGCCATAGAGCGAACTACCTTGAGGGAAAGTTCAAGTAATGTGGGTGCGTTAGGTTTGCTGGTGACGTCTTTGATAGGGGGTAGTGGGGCTCTGAGAAATACTCATTGTCCAATCTGTCGATATTCTTTTGACGACGATGAACGTATATTAAGGACGGCGTGTGACCATGATTTTCACATGCATTGTCTACAACAGTTATTTCTCCACCCCCCATTTCAACGGTTGTGCCCTTATTGCCAGGCGCCTCTGGAAGTCTCAACGCTCTCACCGGTGGCGAGAGATTCAGGGTATGATTCCCAGTCAATCCCCGACAGAGCGTTGCCAGACTCTGCAAATCCTCCGGCAGGGGAGAATACAAATACTGCTGGCAGGAGCTATGTGGTTATTGATATCCCTGAATCAAACGACAATGAAGTGGACTCATATGACGGGCTACCCACCCGATTTATCCGACGTAGGGGGGGTAGGGCTGAATCATGCTGTCAAATTCTTTAGGGGCGCTACCCGCAAAAGCACAAACAGTAGGGCCTTCGCGGGCGGCGTCTTGAAAAAAACCAGACGCCTCAGGCACTGATCAGCCCAAGAAACTCATCGAGCAACTTCAGCAGTTCACTGGTCTGTACAACCACTGCCGAGGGCCGGTTAAAAAATGCTTTGATCCGCTCGGGTGGTAGCCGGAACAAAGGTTTTTTTGCACTGTCTTGTTCCGACACATAATTCTCAGATGGTGGATATTTTCCCGTGTAGGCGAGCAGATACTCACGACAAAGCCAAACGGGTACTTCGATACCACGGTGGTGAGCAGCCAGCCAGAAAAAAAACAGGCTC
>JAQFVO010000648.1 GCA_027942505.1 Endozoicomonas sp.
TGATAAACGGCATCAAAAATATCGAACAGACTGCCCGACTCTCGTCCCACGGGAACTACGGCTCCCATGAACCCACGTCACCAGAGGATTTGCACAAACTGCTGTCAGCCGTTAACACTGGCCTTAACATAATTGACGATGAGTATATTTTGTCAACCCACCACGCTGACAATGGCATTGTGCTCCGTGATGACATGACCACTATTGTCGGTGAGTTTATCGATACCGTTGATGTGGACCTCCTTTATCAGGCATTGCGACAGCGTTGTCCGTTTATCAACGCGCAGCACTAAACCTGTGACTGGTTTCGCCACAGACCTCCCCCTATAATTACCGGCTCATTTATCTGCATGGCTCAGTCGCGTCACCTTTATGCTGGACTCTATTCGCATCATTCTGATCAACACCTTTCACCCCGGCAACATAGGCTCAGCGGCCCGGGCCATGAAAACCATGGGACTCAGTGACCTGTGCCTGGTCACGCCAAGGACCTTTCCGGCCCCGCAAGCCGATGCCATGGCGGCAGGTGCCCTGGATGTGCTGACCAGCGCCCGGGTATTCTCCTCGCTTGATGAAGCAATTGCTGACTGTTCGCTGGTCGTTGGCACCAGTGCCAGGACCCGCACGCACTCTTTCTCCCGCCCCATGCTCAGCGCCGAACAGTGTGCCGCGCAGCTGCTCTCGGGTGCGCAACAATCCAGGGTAGCGCTGGTGTTCGGCCAGGAGACCATGGGACTGACCAACAGTGAGCTGGAGAAGTGCCACTTCCACACCTGTATTGACGCCAATCCTGAGTACCCGGTGCTCAATGTGGCCTCGGCCATCCAGATTCTCTGCTACGAAGTGTTCAAGGCGTCCCGACAGAATAACCACCCGGAGCCGGAGCAGGAATACCCGCTTAACCGGGAGCTGGAGCAGTTTTACCAGCATCTGGAAACGACACTGATGGATATCGATTTTATTGTCCGCCAGCACCCCGGGCTGGTGATGACCCGGCTGCGACGCCTGTTCAATCGTACCCGGCCAGAAGCCAAAGAGCTGAATATGCTGCGCGGCATTCTGGGCGCAGCCCAGAAAGCAGCAAAAGGAGCGGCGAGCAAAAATTCACCATAAAATTTGTCTGTCTTGGGGATATTTACGGCCAAACAGCGGTCTGAAGATATCATTGCCCTGAGGAATGGCTAAATGGACGGTATCAGCCGTGGCTTTACACCCCCACCCTGCCCTCGCCAGGCAGCACCCGACCCAGCCCCGGAGTCTGCCGTTGGACGACAGCGAGGGAGCACGGAGCAGTCGTTATCGGAAAAGGCTCTGTCCAGTCGTACTCTGGCAGCTACCAGCCCGCCCGGCAACTGGCAGGAGCAACTGATCAAGGCCGCCGGCAAGGGTGATATCCTGGCCGCCTCAGCACTGCTCGAACTCGGTGCTGATCCCAATGCCAATACATCAGGCAGTGGTACGCCGCTGTGGCTGGCAGCTCAACATGGTCATGTTCAGCTAGCCAAACTGCTACTGGCAGAGGGAGCTGATATCAATGCCGGTCAAGACCCCGGCGATGATAACCATCCAATCAAGGCTGCCATTGCCTCAGGCAATGTGTCACTGTTCCAGGTGCTGCTTGGGGACACCAACCTTGAGATTCCCAAGGTGGCTGAAAGCCTCTTTCTGGCTGCTGTTGCGGCCGGCAACGTGCCTGTCACGGCAGAGCTGCTGGAACGAACAACCATCAATATTGACTGGTGCGCGTCTCAAGCTCCGATCAGCGTTGCCGCCCGGGTTGGTCACATGGATACAGTGGCCTTCTTGCTGGAACGGGGCGCAACTATAAACACCGTCGCCACTGGTAGAGATACTGCAATCACCAGTGCCGCTACGAATGGTCACCTAAACCTGGTTGAGTTTTTGCTTGATAAAGGTGCCGATATCACCGCTGGCCGTTTTGGTGGTGGTACCCCAATTCGGGAGGCAGCCTTTGCCGGGCATCTGGAGGTGGTGCAATTGTTACTCGCCAGGGGCGCCAACATTGAGGCTGACTGCCGTGGTTGCTCGACGCCACTTTCAGCCGCAGCGGAGGGCGGGCACTGTGACGTCGTGGAATATTTGCTTGACATGGGAGCAAGCGTGGATGCTGACACCTATTACCAGGGCAATCCCATCGGTGTCGCGGCCAAAAAGGGATATCTGGCAATTGTCAAACTTCTGGTCAAAAGGAGCGCCCTTATTGACGCCGGCTCACCACCGCCTCTGTCTTTTGCGGTATGGTCGGGTCAGCACGAAGTGGTAGAGTACCTTTGCCAGCAAGGAGTTAACGTCAACAACGGGGGTATGAGCATCACCCCAATATGTACGGCAGCTGCCATGGGAAATCTGAGTATTGTACAGATACTGCTTCGTTACGGGGCGGACGTAAACGCCCCTGCCGTAGTCGGTCAAAAAGGCAACGCGCTGTCAGCAGCATGGTCCAAACGTCACTTTCTTGTGGCAGACTACCTGATACAGCACGGCGCTGACTTTCCCCCTGCCAATCAACAACGAGCTTAAGAGACCGCTCCAGAGGCCAGGGAATAACCGTTCAGCAACCTACTTGCACTGCTGCCAGTAGGCTTCCATCTCTGCCAGTGTCAACTGGGTGAATTGCTGGTCCCGGCCTGCTGCCAAGGCTTCCATTTTGCGAAAACGGTCGGCGAATTTATGACTGGCCCGGCGCAACGCCATGTCGCCATCAACACCGAGATGCCGGGCCAGGTTGACGCAGGCAAACAGCAGATCGCCCACCTCTTCGGCAACCCGCTCCTGCCCTTCTTCCCTGGCAGCCCGAATCTCGTCCAGCTCTTCATAAATCTTGTCAAACACCGGGTCAGTATTGGGCCAGTCGAACCCTGCCCGTGCCGCAGCCACCTGAATTTTTTCCGCACGCTGTAAGGTTGGCAACATCCTGGGCAGATTGTCTGGCATGGCAGAGTTGCCGTGGCCTTTGGCCTTTTTCTCACTGGCTTTGATTTCATCCCATTTAACCAGCACCTGTACTGCGGACATGGCGGTGGCGGAAGATTCAAAACCATCTTCCGGCTCCAGTCGACCGTTGGGAAAGACGTGGGGGTGGCGACGGATCAGCTTGGCCAGCAGCTCCTGGCTGATATCGGCAAAATCAAAATAACCGGCCTCGCTGGCCATCTGGGCGTGAAAGATGACCTGCAACAGCAGGTCGCCGAGTTCCTCACGCAAATTATCGAAATCTTCCCGCTCGATCGCCTCCACCACCTCACACGCCTCTTCCAGGGTGTGAGGGGCGATGGTGGCAAAGGTCTGTTTGATGTCCCACGGGCAGCCGCGTTCGGGATCACGCAGTCTGGCCATCAGGGTGAGCAGGTTGTTAAGGTCGTGGGACACTGGGAACTCCTGAATAGTAACAAGATTCTGCCTCAGTCCGAGGTGCGATGACGGACCGCATCAATCACATTGGGCAGCTGAGTGACTCGGGACAGTATGCGCTCCAGGTTGTCCAGACTGGGAACCTCTACGGTCAGCAGGATGCTGGCAAGGTAGTCAACCTTGCTGACCCGGGTGTTCATGGACAACACATTGACTTTGTCGTTGGCCAGCACCACGGTGATGTCTCGTAACAGGCCCGGGCGATCATGAGCCGAGATCATCACATCCACCGGATAACTGTAGGTCGGTTCACTGCCCCAGTTCACCTCAATCAGCCGCTCGGGTTCACGACGATTCAGGGCAACCGCTGTATTACAGTCCTGACGGTGGATGGTCACTCCCCGCCCGACGGTGATGTAACCGACGATGGGATCACCGTGCACCGGCTGACAGCAGCCGGCCATGTGTGTCAACAGGTTACCAACGCCATCGATATTGATGGTGCTGTCAGACCCCTGATTCTGCGGTGCCCGAGTGCGCAGAGTAAACACCTTCTCAGGCTCAGGTGCGAGCTGCTTCTGCGCCAGCGACAGCACGTGATGCAGTTTGACATCGCCACCACCGATGGCCGCAAACAGATCCTCCGCACTGAGAAAGTTGGCGCTCTGGGCCAGCTTATTGATATCTGCCGCCTGCAAGCTCTGGCGTTTCAGTGCCTGCTCAAGCTGACTCTGACCTTCGAGAATATTGCCTTCGCGATCCTGCCGTTTAAACCAGCTGGTGATCTTGGTCCTGGCCCGGCTGGTGGCCACATAACCAAGCTCCGGGTTAAGCCAGTCACGACTGGGATGGGCCTTGGCGGCGGTGAGAATCTCCACCTGATCACCGGTCTTAAGCTGGTGATTCAGCGGGACGATGCGGCCACCGACCTTGGCACCGCGACACCGGTTGCCCACCTCAGAGTGAATACTGTAGGCAAAATCGATGGGGGTGGCGCGCATTGGCAGATCGACCACATGACCATCTTTGGTAAACACATAGATGCGATCCGGTTCCACGCCCGGATCCCAGGTTTCACTGGACCCGTCGCCGGCCTCGATATCATCGTGCCACTCCATAACCTGACGCAGCCAGGACAGCTTTGCTTCGTAGCTGTCGCTGCGGCTGTTGACGTCGGTGCCCTTATATTTCCAGTGGGAACAGACGCCCAGTTCAGCCTCTTCGTGCATATCCCGGGTGCGTATCTGCACCTCAACGGTTTTGCCCTCAGGACCGAAAACGGCAGTGTGCAGGGAGCGATAACCGTTCTCTTTCGGCGTGGCGATATAGTCATCAAACTCTTTGGGAACATGTCGCCAAAGTGAGTGCACAACGCCCAGCGCGGCGTAGCAGTCGCGCACTCTGTCGGTGAGTATGCGTACTGCACGGATATCGTACAGGGCAGAAAAGTCGAGATTTTTACGACTCATCTTGCGCCAGATGCTGTAGATATGCTTCACCCGGCCATTCACCTCGCAGGCGATTCCCGCCTCGCCGAGCTCAGTTTTGAGCGTCTCAACAACATCAGCGATGAATCGCTGGCGTTCAAGGCGCTTGCCATCAAGCAGTTTGGCAATTTTCTTGTAGTCGTCAGGCTTCAGGTAGCGAAATGAGAGGTCTTCAAGTTCCCATTTGATATAGCCAATGCCTAACCGGTGGGCCAGCGGTGCGTATATCTCAAACACCTCCCGGGCGACTCGCTGGCGTTTCTCCTTGCCGGCGTGGCGCACGGCACGGATAGCACAGGTGCGCTCGGCCAGCTTGATCAGGGCAACCCGGACATCATCAATGATGGACACCAGCATTTTGCGCATTTTTTCCAGCTGGCCCTGATGATGGTTGGGCGTCGGACGCTTGGGGTTATGACTGGTGCTGATGGCGGCCATGCCCTGAACATCCTTGATCAGCTTGGCCACCACCTTACCAAACTGCTCCTCCACCTGAGCCAGGCACAGTTTGTTTTCACGGACCGCCCGGTAGAGCACTGCAGCCACCAGCGTATCCCGATCCAGTTTCAGGTCGGCGAGAATTTCCACCATTTCCAGTCCGGTACGAAAACAGCCTTTGCCCGCCGGCCAGTCACGGTCTTCCGCCCTGCTCACCCCCAGTCGAAACTGCAAAGCCTGTAACTCGGCCTTACGGGCCAGCTCACAGGCCTCCTGCAGTTTGCCGGAATCGGCAATTTCGACGCGCTCCTGCAAGCGCTGCAGCCAGGCACCCAAATCAACGCTACCGTCGAACAACCTGGGTTGATCCTCTCTGACCTTGACCATCTATTCCATTCCATCCCTTAATTATGAAAATGTGGGGCCTGGGAGGCTGTCCGAGAATAGCCTGCCCTACTCCGGTTACGACAAATTGGTCTGAAAATTCCTGCTTCTTCATCAAATAGCACCGATATCCTCCTCAGAAGCAGAAATTATTATCCTCAATTTCTCGCAATCCTCGCTACGAGCGCTATTCTCGGACAGCCTCCTGACGGCTTTTCAGCCAGTTGCACACATCGAGGCAAGCTGCATTCCTGACAGCTCACTTAATAAACAGCGCCATCGACTCCACGTGTGCAGTTTGTGGAAACATATCTATCACACCCAGCCTGTGTAACTTATAGCCTTGTGCCAACAACGCCTGAGTATCGCGCGCCAGTGTCGCCGGGTTGCAGGAAATATACAATAGACGCGGCGGTAACGAACCGGCCAGCTGAGCAATCATAAAATCGGCCCCGGCCCTTGGTGGATCCAGCAACGCGATATCGTAACATTCCTGTGCCCAGGGCTGGCGGGCAAAATCTCCGGCCAGGTTGGTGCAGTAAAAGCTGACATTGTTCAGGCCATTGGCTGTGGCATTGTGGCAGGCCTGATCAACTGAACTTTGTGAACCCTCAACCCCGGTAACATGATGGCATTTGCGTGCCATGGGCAACGAGAAATTGCCCAGACCACAGAACAGATCCAACACCCTGTCAGTTGGCTTGAGTGCCAGCCAGTCCAGAGCCTGCCCGACCATTTTCTGATTGATCAGCCAGTTAACCTGGGTGAAATCCTGTGGTCGGAAGTACAGTTTCAGATCACCAAGCCGGTAATATAACCCGTTCGTGTCCGGCGATAACAACTCAATACTCTCCGGGCTTCCCTGCAGGTAGAGAAACAGCTTATGGGCCAGGGCAAAATCCAGCAACCGTTGACGGTCATCCTCGCAAAGTGGGCGCAAGTGACGCAGCAGCACCGCACGACCGTTGTCGGCCAAAAAACTCTCGGCGTGGGAGATGGCTTCACGGTTGGTCAAGGTCGGCAACAGCGACTTGAGTAACCGGGGAATCTCTTGCAGAGGCTCGGCCAGAACGGGGCAGTCGTCAATGTCACAGATGGCATTACTGGCTTTTTGCCGAAGCCCGAACTGCAACTGACCTTTACGCCAGCGCAGAGCAAAACGACAACGGTAGCGATAACCGTAGGGCGGGGAAAGCAGCGGGCTGGCCATCTGCTGCGGTGCTACTGAGGCAAAACGACGCAGCTGGTCCAGAACAATCTGTTCCTTGCTGGTCAATTGCCCCTCATGGGACCAGTATTGCAACGAGCAGCCACCACACTGGTCAAAATAGCGGCAGGCAGGCTGGCAACGCTCAGGGGATGGCGCTAACACTTGCACGACCTGGGTGCTTTTCAGGAGTACAATCATCTCGCTGCTGCCTTAAGGTATTCTTTACAGCTTTCGACCCTCGCCCCCTTTCCTCTCTGCCTCCTCCTACAACGATGGGTACTGATTCACCTTTGATCTTGACTGAAATCGTGCTCCACTGGAACCAGCAGATTTAGGTTGAGTATTAATATGTTTCGTTCAGCATCGTTTACGGCGAGATTCAGGTCAAACACTGGTATGAGTCGGCTACTGGAGAACTCACTCCG
>JAQFVO010000738.1 GCA_027942505.1 Endozoicomonas sp.
GGGGGGGGGGAAATCCTTACTCGCCGGGATCTTGCGCCGCTCACCCTTGCTGTCGTGCATATCCAGCAGGGAGAACAGCAGCTCAGCGTCGTTGATGTAAGCTACTAGATTGGTCATCAGTGATGCCACATCATCCGCATTCTGCTGCGGGGTGAAGACGATTTCACTGGTTGCGTGGTTTTTCATTTCTGTGCCCGGCAGTTAGCACAGTCCGGCTCGGTTTTTCTCCAGGGGTTGCTGGATTTACGTGAACCCAAAGGGTTTCTTGCGGCACACGCAGATTAACCGTTGTGCTGCACGCAATGTTTATAACCCGGAGGCGTTTGATACATCAGTAAAAGCTGTCTTCAAAGGGGGGACTTCGACCTGAAAAAACCGGAAAGCGGCACTATTGCAGCAGGTGCTGATAATGTACCTTACCAATCTGTCGTAAAGCCTCGCTTGCGCGGCCTCGGCGGCCCCGCCAGGCCCGATAGGGCGGGGAGTGTCAGCACCATTACCTGCACTCGGTAGGTGGCCAGCCGGTATCCATTGCGAATCTCAAGGCGGTTTGCGACATCGCCCGTAATTGCGATATTCCGGTGATTATCTGCCCGGTTTGCTGAAAATGCTTACTTTATTCAGCAGCGGGAGCAGGGCTATCATGGCTGGACGATCGAAGAGATTACCCGGGAGTCGTGCAAATACGCCGACGGTCTGGCTATGTCGGCCAAGAAAGACGCAATGGCACAGATGGGGGGGTTGCTGTGTTTTAAAGATGACAGCATGCTGGATGTTTACACTGAATGTCGCACCCTTTGCCTGGTGCAGGAAGGATTCCCCACCGATGGGGGCCTGGAAGGTGGCGCCATGGAGCGTCTGGCCGTTGGGTTGTACGATGGTGTGCGTCAGGACTGGCCAGAGTAACGCATCCGTTAGCGGCAGTACCTGGTGGATGGGCTGGAAGCCATCGGCGTGGCCTGCCAGCAGGCTGGTGGTCATGCGGCGTTTGTCGATGCCGGCAAGTTGCTGCCTCATATCCCTGCTGAGCAATTTCCGGCCCATGCGCTGGCCCGCGAGCTAAATAAAGTGGCCGGTATCCGCGCAGTCGAGATCGGCTCTTTGCTGCAAGAACGCGACCCCGCTACCGGTTAATGGTCTCCCTGCCCGGCTGAGCTACTGCGCCTGACCATTCCCGGGGCCACCTACACACAGACTCATATGGACTTTGTTATCGAAGCATTTGAACAGGTCATGGCCAACGCACATAACGTTCGGGGGCTGGAGTTCACTTATGAACCACCCGTGTTGCGGCACTTTACCGCCCGCCTGAAAGAGGTGTAAATGCGATAAAAC
>JAQFVO010000779.1 GCA_027942505.1 Endozoicomonas sp.
TGCTGGCTGACAACGACATTGGCTCCATTCGTGGTGGCACCATACTGCAATTACCGCCCAAGATCGACAACCAGGATCAAGAATTGGACCTTAACACCGGTAGCATTCAGCCAATCAATAGCACCATCGCCACATCGTATGACAAAATCAGCAAATCATTGGTGGCCAGAGCGTCATCGTTCACAGTGCCACAGGACTTCACCATTAGCATGGTCGCCATCAAACTGTTCCCGGATTACCCTGAGTTTGACAGTTGGCCAGATCTGATGGATGCCATCTACCGCATGAACCCTGATGCGTTCATCAACAATGATATCAACCGGTTACGCGCCAATGCCGAACTGAAACTGCCGGACAATAATCGTTCGTGAATATGTACTCAGACTTGAACCACGCATAGACTACGCCATCCACTACGCAGTTACTGATGGCCAGTTATGTCAGATTCCAGCGCTTTTGCACAGTCACTTCAACAGCTCCATCATGACACCATTGCCGCCCAGGCCACCGCGCCCGGGCGAGGTGGAGTGGGTATTATTCGGGTATCCGGCCCTGCTGCCCTGTCAGTGGCCCGGGAAGTACTGAGGCTGGAACCCAAACCCCGCTATGCCCATTACTGCCCATTTTTCGATAGTGACGGTCAGGTTCTCGATGAAGGGATCGCCCTTTACTTCCCCAACCCCGCCTCATTCACCGGGGAAGACGTACTGGAACTACAAGGCCACGGCGGTCCGGTGATTCTTGACATGATATTGCAACGGATCCTCGCCCTGGGAGTGCGCCAGGCCAATCCCGGGGAATTTTCAGAACGGGCATTTCTTAATGACAAGCTTGACCTGGCCCAGGCCGAGGCTATTGCTGACCTGATTGACAGCACGTCTGAGCAGGCCGCCCGCTCTGCCCTGCGCTCGTTGCAAGGCGCTTTCTCCGTCCGGGTCAACGCCTTGGTGGAAGCCTTGATTGAGCTGAGAATTTATGTAGAAGCGGCCATCGATTTCCCGGAGGAAGAAATTGATTTTCTCAACGACGGAAAAGTGACCACGGAGTTGGCCACCATTGCCGGACAATTAGCTGAAGTGATTCGTGAAGCAGGCCAGGGTGCCATTTTGCGCGATGGCATGACGGTGGTGATTGCCGGGCGACCCAATGCCGGTAAATCCAGCCTGATGAATGTGCTGGCCGGGCACGACAGGGCCATTGTCACCGAGATTGCCGGGACCACCCGGGATGTGCTGAAAGAGCACATCAACATCGATGGCATGCCGCTGCATGTGGTGGATACTGCTGGACTGCGCGAAACCGAGGATCGGGTTGAGCAAATCGGTGTTGAGCGGGCCTTCATGGCCATTAAGGAGGCCGACCGGGTATTGCTGGTGGTGGACGGTTCCGCCACTGACGCCACTCATGCGCACGATATCTGGCCGGAGTTTGCCGATCGCCTGCCGGGTCAGGACAAGCTGACCATTATCCGCAATAAAATTGATCTGACCGGGGAGCAGCCGGGCCTGTCTGAGGTGGATGGCGTGCCGGTACTGCGTATCTGTGCCTGCAATGATCAGCGTAATGAGCGCGGTGTTGATGCGCTCAGGGAACATCTGAAGGCGTGCATGGGCTATGAAGGGGCAATGGAGGGCAGTTTTTCCGCCCGGCGGCGTCATCTTGAGGCCCTGCGACAGGCCGGCGAGTTCATCAACCATGGTCGATTACAGCTTGAGCACATGGGGGCGGGTGAACTTCTGGCGGACGACCTTCGCCAGGCTCAAAAGGCTTTGGGAGAGATCACCGGTTCATTTTCCAGTGACGACCTGTTAGGACGCATTTTTTCATCGTTCTGTATCGGCAAGTAACCATTTTCACCAGGCCAGCACTGTTGACGTTCGCTGGCCCCTGCCCTAACCCACCTCCGGTGTTGATAAATCATCCAGTCGAGCGGCTGTTTGCCGCTTTGACCCTCCTGTGGATAAATTAAACTGCATCCGTCGTTCCTTCCCGCCCAGAGACCCCATAGATAATGAGATATGACCGCTTTGGCACAACCAGAGCCGGATGTGGACATGTAGATAGATAAACTATTGACAAGACAGGGTATAACCTATGAACATTTTCGTTCTGTGGATAAAGGCGATTTTTTCCACAGCTTAATGACACCTTAACGAGACCTTAC
>JAQFVO010000782.1 GCA_027942505.1 Endozoicomonas sp.
TGCCTTGCAGCACTTGGAGAAGAACCGGGTGAAGAACTGTCTCATGCTCTTTTACCGGCCTTTGTCCAGGGGCTCCCGAGGGATGTCCGGGTAGTAACGCTAAAGCCCTGCGCTCATGAATTTCACATCACCTGTATGCTGAATGAGTCGGTACGATGTCCATTAGATCGCCGCGTGGTTACCGGCAGCACTCCCTCAATCCCCCACTTGATAAATCTGCAACGGGCGTTGATCAAGTCAGTGGAGGACAATCAGATTCGGGATGTTCAGGAAATTCTGTTAGCCGGGTTGACTCCGGAACAGCTCTCTGGCTCCAACTCAGCGAACCCGTTAACCATGGCATTAGGGAGTGGACGATGGGGGATAGCAGCGCAGCTGTTCGAAGCGGGATGGACCACCGATGACGCAACAGCGCAAAATAATCTGGGCTGGATGTGCCGCAACGGCCTGGGGGTAGAGCGCGATTATGCCAAGGCTGTGCTCTGGTATCACAGAGCCGCCGACAAGGGGAACTCGGCAGCGCATGATAACCTGGGCTGGATGTACTACCGGGGTCTGGGGGTGGAGCAAGACTATGTCAAGGCCCTGTCTTTCTTTTACAAAGCCGCCGAGCTGGGGAGCATCGGAGCACAAAATAGCCTGGGATCTATGTATGAGAAGGGTGTCGGGGTGAGGCAGGATTACACCCTGGCACTGTCCTGGTACCACAAGGCCGCCAGTGTTGGACACGCCCGGGCACAATGTAACCTGGGTAGATTGCACCGCGACGGTCTGGGAGCAAGTCGGGATTACACCGTAGCCCTGTTCTGGTTCAAAAAGGCTGCCAACCAGGGAAACACCACTGGCCAGTATAGCCTTGCCTTAATGTGCGAGAATGGCCAGGGAATAAAGCAGAACTACGCCATAGCCGCGGACTGGTACTTCAAAGCTGCCGTTCAGGGACACATCAAGGCACAAGTTAACCTGGGCTGTATGTACCTAAATGGCATGGGGGTCGAGCAAAACTACACCATGGCCCTGTTCTGGTACGAAAATGCAGCCTCCAGCGGAGATGCCCTGGCACAAAAGCAGCTGGGCTTGATGCACTATTACGGCCTGGGGGTAGAACAGAACTCCGGCGCAGCCCTCTTCTGGTATCGCCAGGCCGCCGACAATGGACTCGCCACAGGGCAACTTAACCTGGGCATGTTGTACTTCAACGGTCTGGAGGTGGCGCAGAACTATGCCAAAGCTCTGGAGTATTTCCACCTGGCCGCCGACCAGGGAAATGCTTCGGCACTGAATGCACTGGGCTGGATGTACCAATATGGCCTTGGGGTCGGGCAGGACCATGGTGAAGCTTTGCGCTGGTACCAGAAGGCCGCCAACGATGGGCAGATCGACGCACAAAACAACTTGGGCTGGTTATACCAAAACGGCATTGGGATCGAACGCAACTATGCCGAAGCTCTGCGCTGGTTGCGCAAGGCCGCTGACCAGGGATGTGCTGCGGCACAAAGCAACCTGGGCA
>JAQFVO010000791.1 GCA_027942505.1 Endozoicomonas sp.
CATAACCGTACCGAGCCAGGCCCGGCATTCCAGGGCCACTACCAGGGCGGCTGTCACACCATCAGTGATCTGAAAACTTGCCTGTTCAGCAAGCTGGACCGCTACGGCGTAGTACGTGACCTGCACCTGACCAATGCCACCATCGATAGCGACACCGGTCGTTTGGGAGTCGTTGCCTGCGAAATGGCACCCTTTGCCTCGGTACATGATATGAACATTGAGCACATCAAGATCACCAACCGAGGTTTGGGCACGCCACTGGAGCCACCTGCTACGGGCATTGTTGTCGGCCACCAGGATCGGGCCGCGGCCATATCACGCATCAGAATACACAACTGTTCGGTCAACACCACGGCTTCTGACTCTTCGGTCGGCATTATCGGTGGTGTAATCAGTGGCCTGGCACAGGATATAAACGTCACAGACAGTCAGGTTGGCATTGCGGCAGAACAGTCCGAGGGCGGCATTGGTGCCGGTCTGTTGTCTGGCCAGCTTGACCGGACAACGGTCGTCAGGAGCAGGGTTCGCATGGACGGCAATTTTATCGATGCCGGGATTGGTGCCGGTGTTATCGGTAGTGGTGGTCGCGTAAGAAATTTTACCGCCTCTGAGTGTCGGGTCATGACCCATGGCGAAGGGTCAGATGCCGGCATAGGTGCCGGTAGAATCAGTGGTGGTCGCATTAGCGGCATGGCTGCCTCTAATTCTCAGGCCATGACCCATGGGCATCTGGCAAATGCCGGCGCAGGTGCCGGTTCAGTCGTTGGCGACCTGGACCAGTTGACCATTGTCAACTGTCGCATCGAGACTGATAACGATCGTTCTAATGCCGGTGTCGGCGCGGGACGGATCGGCACCAGGCGCCACGGGGAAAAAGGCCGCCTGAAGGACCTGATCAGTGTCAATAACCAGGTCATCACCAAGGGTCGCTGGGGGCCCGCCGGTATTGCTGCCGGGCAGATGAACGGTGAAGCGGACAACATTGTGGTGATCAGAAGCTCTGTCAGCACAGAAGGTGAGGACTCTCCTGCTGCCATTGGCGTCGGTATTCATCATGGGCAACTGAACCGGTTGACCACCGTCAACAGCACCGTTGATACGCCCGGGGGAAGCCCAGTTCAACTGGAAATCGCCGGGAGTTACAACACCTCTGTCTTTGCAACGAGATCATTGAACACCCGGGTAAATGGCACACTGGTCCCGATGGGTTCACAGGCTCTGATGCCATTTTGCGACGGTGCCGACTCACGTTTTGTCATCCCCGACTGCCAAGTCATCCGGCCACCACTGGCCACAGCCAGCTGGAACTGCTCCTCCCTGCGTCTGATCCCAGCCCATGGGTCGCTCTGGCAACCCATTGAAGTAGACGACATTTCAACACTGAGCAGGATTGGACTGGGTAATGATTTCTTGTCCAGCGCCCACTATGTCCAGACCGCTGATCTCGATGGCATCTGGCTACGAGGTGATAATCCGCGGGTGTTTAAGGGCCATTACAATGGTCGGAATCACAGTATTGCAGGGCTGCAGACCTGCCTGTTCGACCACTTGCAAGGTACCGTCAAAAACCTCCGCCTGACCGATGCCCACATCACGGCCAACAGGAAACCCGCTGGGGTGATTGCCTGCACCATGGATGATGTAGGCGCCATCAAGAATGTCCACTTCAGCAATTGCCGGGTGGTCAGCCTGGGGATATCAGAGCCCACCGGGCTTGTCTGTGGTGAGCGGATCGGCCGATTCAACCGAGTTACCGGGGCAGTTGTGCACAACTCAGAGCTGGAGACAATCGGCAGCTCTGCCCCGGCCGGTATGGTTGCCGGCAAGTGCGATGGAAGAACAGAAGGGATCTATATTCACGACAGCCGGGTAGTGACCCGTGGCTACGATTCCGATGCGGGTCTCGGTTGTGGGGTCCTGAGGCACCGGCTGGACCAGATGGTCTCCATCTGCTCTGAGGTAGAGACCCATGGTAACGATGCTGCGGCGGGCATCGGGGCGGGGGTGATCAACGACGGCCGGCTTGCTGCCATGACGTCGATAAACAGTTCGGTCACCACAGAGGGGGTCCGGGCGCCTGGCGGGATTGGTGCGGGGTACGTGGGAGAAGGAAGCATGGTGACAATGATCAATTCCATACAC
>JAQFVO010000793.1 GCA_027942505.1 Endozoicomonas sp.
GAACCATCAAGGAACTGACATGAAACTTATTATCATCAGTGGGCGCTCTGGTTCAGGTAAAAGCTCTGCCCTGCACACCCTTGAGGACGAGGGGTTTTACTGCGTCGATAATCTGCCGGCCAGCATGCTCAGCCAGCTGGCGGATACGCTCAGCGGTCATCACACAGAACCACCCAAAATGGCTGTGAGTGTGGATGTCAGGAATCTGCCCGGTGCCCTGGATCACTTTCCCGAGTTGCTGGACTCCCTGAAAAAGAAGGGCATCGACTGCCAGGTGCTGTACCTGGACACCGACAGTGAAAAGCTGGTCAGCCGCTACAGCGCCACTCGCCGGAAACACCCGCTCAGTGATGATCATATCTCGTTAAGAGAGGCTATCGATTTAGAGAAGAAGCTGCTCAAGCCGGTGCTGATTGCTGCGGATTTGAAAATTGATACCACCTCGCTGTCGGTTCACCAGATTCGTGACCTGATCAAGCAGGAGTACTGCGCGGATGAAAAAAACAGTATGACAGTACTGTTTCAGTCGTTCGGTTTTAAAAATGGCATTCCTTCTGATGCTGACTTTATCTTTGACGTTCGTTGCCTGCCCAACCCTTTTTGGGTGGAGTCTTTGCGTAACCACACCGGCCTGGAAGAGCCGGTGATCAACTTTCTCAAGGACGACGCCCAAGTCATCGAAATGATTGATGATATTAGCGCTTTTGTTGACAAGTGGCTGCCCCGCTTTGAATCTGCCCAGCGCAGTTACATGACCATTGCCATTGGTTGTACTGGAGGCCAGCACCGCTCGGTCTATATTGGTAAAACACTGGGGGAACTGTTCACCAGTAAGCTGGAACGGGTTCAGGTCAGACACAGAGAGCTGCACGAATAATGATTACATACCGGAAAAAGATCATTAACAAGTTGGGGTTACACGCCCGGGCGGCGTCCAAGTTTGTTTCCACGTCGTCCGCCTTTGCCAGTCAGATCGAAATTGGTTTCAACGGCCGCAAGGTCGATGGCAAAAGCATTATGGCGGTGATGATGCTGGCCGCCGGACAGGGTTCTGAGCTTGAGCTGCACTGTGATGGTCACGACGAAGAAGCGGCCTGTAAAGCGTTATGTAAGCTGATTGATGATCGCTTTGGCGAAGAAGAGTAGGAAAAAACATCTCATAAAGAAGGTCAGCCATGGGTCAGCAGCTGCAATTAAGTATCGGCGAAGCCGAGCTGAAAAAACTCAATGACGCCCTTGAGCACGGCGTCTCCCCCGAGTTACGCACCATGCTGAACACGCTGCCGCCGGCAGATACCGCCCATTTGTTAGAGTCCTCCCCACCGAAATTGCGTAGCCTGTTATGGCGTCTGATTGAGCGTGAGCAGGAGGGTGATATTTTGCAGGAACTGGGCGAGGAGGTACGCCAGTTTTTCCTGGATCGCATGAATATTGCCGAGCTCAAGGCAATTACCGAGGGACAGGATGTAGACGACATTGTCGATCTTTTGCAGCAGCTGCCCGACAAAATAACTCGCCAGGTACTGGACTCCATGAACAGCCAGGACCGACTGCGAGTTGAGGCGGTGCTGGCCTACCCGGAAGATTCTGCAGGCGGGATGATGAACACGGATACCATCACCATCCGCCCGAACAATACCGTGGATGTCGTACTGCGTTATTTACGTCGGCACGAAGGCATCCCTGATAACACCGACAGCCTGCTGGTGGTCAGTCGGCGCGACAAATATATTGGTCGATTGCCGCTTACCCGGTTGCTGACCACAGAACCAGGCGCCACAGTCAAAGAGGTGATGCTCACCGACCTGGACCCCATTCCTGCGGATATGGAAGACACTCAGGTAGCCCAGCTGTTTGAGCGCCAGGACTTGATCTCGGCACCGGTGGTGGATAAAAACGGCAAGCTGCTGGGGCGGATCACCATTGATGATGTGGTGGATGTGATTCGTGAAGACGCGGAACACTCCATGATGAGCATGGCTGGTCTGGATGATGATGAAGATACTTTTGCTCCGGCTCTGCGTACCGCCCGCCGGCGCGCGGTCTGGCTCGGTTTTAACCTGGTCACAGCGTTTATTGCGGCATCGGTGATTGGACTGTTTCAGGAGACCATCGATAAAGTGGTTGCCCTGGCAGTGCTGATGCCAATTGTTGCAGGTATGGGCGGCAATGCCGGCAGTCAGGCCCTGACTCTGGTCATTCGCGGTATGGCGCTGGGGCAGGTCAGTAAGACCAACCTGAGATGGTTGTTGAGTCGGGAGTTGGTGGCCGGTTTTCTCAACGGCTTGCTGTGGGCGACGCTGGTGGCAACCATTGCATGGTTCTGGTTTGGTGATCCGTTGATCTCGCTGGTCATCGCCTGCGCCATGGTAATCAATCTGAGCGTTGCCGTCATCACCGGCGCCATGCTGCCGGTTTTGCTCAAGTCACTCAATATCGATCCGGCACTGGCTGGAGCCAT
>JAQFVO010000837.1 GCA_027942505.1 Endozoicomonas sp.
TATCAAAAATGTCCTCAGGGTAGCGGCATGGCAAAAGATGGAACCACGAAGGACACTAAGAGCACGAAGGAAAAGAAAATCTCTTATTTGTGTCCTTCGTGGTTCCATCCGAAAGTCATTGATAATGGAGGGGTAAGCTTAATGTCCACTCTAAGAGCCACCCTTCAGAAACACACCCAACACACCATTGCCTGGTATTCTGCCGGCGACCTCGGAGGAGCTTTGGGCAACCGGTACATGGTTTCACTGGTCTTGACGTTGCGCCATCCCGGGCTGTGCACAGCAAAACGTGTTGGAACCTTTTACCGGCTGCAATTACGCACAACGATAAAGCGTGCTCTCTACTTATGACGTCCTGGTCTGCTCTTCGGCCTGAACAATGGCCCGATACCCTCCCCAGACCCGCAGTATGGTCGTCCATATGCAAATTGCAGAGAAGCCATAGGCCAGTTGCACAAAGTAATCAGGTAAAAGACAACACAACACAAAGAGGATAATTGTCTCAGTCCCTTCCGCCAGTCCCCCCAGATAGTAGAGCGATTTGTGCTGATGGTGGGGGGGCTTGAGCTGGTGCCTTTCGGCCATCACAGCATAGGCCAAAAAGCTGGCTCCTGTGCCCATAAATGAAAAAATCAGTGTGCAGGCAGCAAGAGCGTTTTTTTCCGGTAAGGCGAGGGCAAATCCCAGTACCACGCCAGAGTAAAAAACAAAATCCAGGGTGATGTCTAAAAAACCGCCGGCATCGCTGGGCGTGCTCATTCTGGCCAGGGTTCCGTCTAACCCATCCAGAATTCGGTTAGCCAAGATGGTCAGAAGGGCAAGGAAGTAATATCCTTGGGACAGCAGGGGGATGGCGATCATGCCCAGCAGGAAGCCGGTGATGGTAACCTGGTTCGCACTAACGCCAAGGCGGAGAACCGCGGAAGCCAGTTTCTTCAAGGGAGGCTGGGTCAGTGGTGCCGTCCATTTGTCGAGCATAAAATTCCAGTGAGTAAAAAGCGTGGATCAGGTTGTCGCATAAAAGCCTTGAAGACACAAAGGGGGGGCTTTTTGTTTGTCGAGTGTATCTCAGGCAAGCCCGGAAAAGGCTTTGTGTCTTCGTGGTTCCCTTCTTTTCAGGGCCTTTTGCGACACGGATGGCAGATCATACTCTGGGTAAATGCATGAGCCAAACGACTTGTGCTCCGGCCGTGATCGGGTGCCGATATGACTGGCAGGTTTGTGGCGCAGATCTTTATGTCCTGCCGTCATGCTGTCGCTAAATGGTTGGCTTGCCACGGTAACGTGGTAGACAACGAGCTATCGGTCCAGCCGGTGGCAGATGGTTAAAAACATAAACAACGGCCGGGTAACAGGCCTTGGTAAGCAGAGGGTAAACATCTTTGCAGCAGGATAACAACAAACTCAAGTTAACACGTTTTGACCCAAAACGTGATCAGTTAATCCGAATTCTTCTATTGACCTTTGTTGCTTTGCTGACTGGTATTGCCTATTGGTATGGTAGTAACCGCAGCGGGCTGCACGAGGAACAGGCCCGGCAGAAAAGCGTCTCTCTCCAGGCTGAGATGTTGCGGGAACAAAACAGTGAGCTCAGGCAGCGTCTGACCCTTGTGGAAAGCGCCAGGAAGATGGATCTTGAAGCGGTTAACAATGTCAGGTTGCTGGTCAGGCAGCTGGAAGATGAGAAAGAGGAGCTTCTTAAAGAGCTGTCCTTTTTCAGAAGCATCATGGCTCCGGAAGATGTTGCTACCGGTGTGCGGGTCGCCAGTTTCAGCCTGCTCGAGGGCAATGCGCCGGGTAGCTACCGTCTGCGGCTTGTCCTTGCCCAGGTCCATAGAAGTAATCCGTTCCTGAAAGGCACTGTGTCTGTCTTCCTGCTTGGTGAAAAGGAGGGCAAGGCACAAGCGTTTGAGTTATCCCAGCTGGTCGAAGCTGGCCAGAGTGTGGCATCTCTTGGCTTTCGTTATTTTCAGACGTTGCCAGGCGACAAGGAGTACTTTGACTTCACTTTGCCAAACGGATTTCAGCCTGCTGAAATAAAAGTCCAGGTGCGGATAACCAGTGGCGTCCGACAGAGTATTGAATCCGTTTATCAATGGCATCAGGAGTTGGCGAAGGATGTTCGGCAAAGCGAAGTTAGTGAGTAGTGCCACTGACACCCTGAGCGATACCACCCTTATTTCAAGGGAAACCATCGTTACCGGTAATATCAGCTTTACCGGTTCGGTGCATATAGAGGGCACTATCAAAGGCAACATTACCACCGATGAAGGTTTGTTGACGGTCGCTAACAGCGGCAGTATTGAAGGTGATGTGCGGGCCCAGCGCGTAGTGATCGACGGTCACATTCATGGCAATGTTCTTGCCGAGGCGCACCTGGAGCTGGCTTCCAGGTCGGTGATCAACGGCAACGTCTATTACTGCGTCATTGAGATGGCCAAAGGGGCCCAGGTGAATGGCAGCTTGCAGTATCAAGACAGTTTCGACAGGGACCAGCCGTTGCTTGCTCATCCCGATGAGCCGCCGGTAAGCCTTGGCGAGTTGCTTGGCGAAATGGATAATTGACTAAATCGGTGGGTTACTCGGATAATAGCCGGCCGATGACTATATGACGCGTCGCCCTGGCTGCGAATGGCAGCCACAGGCTGAGAGGAGTGGTTAACTCTTGTCAGCCCTGGCAAATACTGCGGCACGGGAGGGTGAATGAGCAAAGCAACGACGGCAGCAGACGCAATGGAGATGCCAGAACCGATCACGGTAACGGAGGCGGCCGCCCAGAGGATACTTCAGCTGCTGGCTGACGAGACCGAGGAAAATCTGCGGCTGCGGGTCTATGTGACCGGTGGCGGCTGTTCTGGTTTTCAGTACGGTTTCACCTTTGATAGCAATTTAGCCGAAGACGATACGTTGATTATCAAAGACGGAGCCCCGGTGGTGGTTGACTCCCTGAGCTACCAGTACCTGGTCGGCGCAGAGATTGACTATGAAGAAGGGCTGCAAGGCTCTCGTTTTCTGGTCAGAAACCCCAACGCCAAGTCAACCTGCGGCTGTGGCTCCTCCTTCTCAATCTGAACTGTTCAGCCAGCATTGGCCGGATAGATACCTCCAAGCACTCGTAAACCTGCAGCGCCGGTTACGCCGGGCAGATTGCCGGGCAGACCTTTCATCGTCTGCCGTGCCAGCCAGGCAAAGGCAATTGCCTCAACCCACTGCGGGTCAACACCTACGGCAGCCGTCGACTGCACACGCTGACTGGGCAGCTCTTCGCAGAGCATGGTCATTAACGTGCGATTTCTAGCGCCGCCGCCGCAGACAAAAATTTCTTCAGTCGCTTGTGCGTGGCGTTTTATGGCGTCAGCAATGCCTCGTGCGCTCAGGCGGCACAGGGTAGCCAGGATGGTAGTTGGTGATAAACTGCTAAAACCTTTCAGCATCCACGTCAGCCACTCGGGGTTGAACAGCTCCCGGCCGGTACTTTTTGGTGGTGGTAACCGGAAAAAAGATTCACTCAGCATGGTTTCCAGCAAGATGGGGTCGTGGGGCTCCTGTGCTGCGCGCAAGCCATCCTGGTCAAATGGCTCCAGCCACCGCTGCTGGCACCAGTAATCCATTAACAGGTTGCCGGGGCCGGTGTCAAAGCCGGTTACCTGAGTGCTGGCAGCGGGCAAGATAGAAATATTACTGATGCCCCCAACGTTGACGATCACACGATGGATATAATCACTGGCAAAAATGGCATGGTGAAAACCGGGCACTAAAGGCGCCCCCTGTCCACCTGCGGCCAGATCACGGCGTCGAAAGTCAGCCACTACGGTGATGCCGCTGTGCTCTGCCAGAATGTTTGGGTCACCAATCTGGAGGCTGTAACCCAGTTCTGGCAGGTGTCTTATGGTCTGGCCATGGCTGCCAATGGCGCAGACCTGGCTGGGCGACAGTTCTGCGCTGGCCAGCAGTGACTGGACCGCTTGTACGCTGAAATGGGCGATGGCCGGGTCAACGTCCGCCAGCAGGCGAATCTCATTGTTACCAGGGTGGCACAGCTGTTGAATTTTTGCCTTAAGCCCGGTTGGCCACGCTGTTGTCTGGCTGGCAATCAGAACTGGGCGCTGGTCGTCAAAACGCACGGCAACAGCATCAAGGGCGTCCAGGCTGGTGCCTGACATCAAGCCTACGTAGATTTCAGACATGAAATATCCCGGCAAAAAAATGACCATCATTGATGGCCACGGGTTAGAACGATAGCTGGTCTAAAGTGGGTCGCAGCGTATGTGCAGCTGGCGTTATTGCGGGCAATGCGCCGGCAATTACTGCAATGCCAGCATAGTGTCAGATTGTTTTTCAAGCAGGGCGATCATCTGTCCTGATACTTTGCTGAAAGCGGCCATTTCGCTTTTGGCAATGGGAGCGGCATCGGGCAGTTTCACGGTCATCGGGTTCCGGTGTTGACCATTAACCCGAAACTCGTAATGCAGGTGTGGTCCGGTGGCCCAACCGGTCTTGCCTACGTAGGCAATAACCTGGCCCTGGCGAACCCGCTGGCCTTTTTTCAAGCCGGCAAGTTTGTTGGCGTGAGCATAAACCGTGACAATATTGTTCGGATGCTGAATGTAGACCACGTTGCCAAACCCATTCTGCCAGCCGGAGAACTGGATACGGCCGTCGCCTGCGGCCTTGATGGGGGTGTTCATGGGGGCAGCGTAATCCACACCGCGATGGGGACGTTTGGTTTTGAAGACCGGGTGGAGACGATTCGGGTTAAAGCGTGAGCTGATCCGGGTAAAATCCACCGGCGTGCGCAGGAAGGCTTTTTTCATACTCTTGCCATCCGGGGAGTAGTAGTCTGTATTGCCCTGGCTGTCGGTAAAGCGAATGGCAGTGAACGTTTGGCCCTGATTGGTGAAGCTGGCCGCGAGAATATCACCGTCATTCAGTTTTTCGTCATCCAGATAGTTCTCTTCGAACAGTACCCTGAAGGAGTCGCCGCTGCGGATGTCTTGGACAAAGTCGATGTCCCAGCCAAATATGCCGGCCAGCTCCATGGTCAGATTTTCTGACAGGCCGGCTTTCTGGCTGGCGGTAAACAGGGAGCTCTCTATGGTGCTGCTGGCAAAAGCGGTCTTCACCTGGGGTGACAACATCACCAGTTCCGCCTGATAACCGTCGTCGGTTTTACTGAAGAAGATACTTTCCAGCTTTGACTTGGTGTAGCGGAATTGGGTCAGGACGCCCTGTGGATTGATGCGAAACTCCAGCGACTGGCCAGGAAGTATGTGTGCCAATGCTTTGCCAAACTCGGGTGTGCTGGTGATCTGATAAACGACGCTGGCACTGAGCTTCTGAGCATTGAACAGGGCTGAAAGGTTGTCGCCAGAGCGGATAGTTACCGTGTGCCAGCGGCCTAGTCGTTGTTCTTCTTCGTAAGCCTGTTGAGCCAGGGCTTTGGCCTCTGCTTCAGCTCTTTTTGCGGCAAGAGTCGTTGGATCGGTGACATCTGCTGTCGCGTCAGTAGTGGTTGTTGCCGCCTTATCGCCAGCAAAAGAGGCGGGGCTGTCGTTAATGACTGGCTCAACACTGCTTGGTTGAAATGCATCGATCGACATTGCGACTTCGTTGCGCTTGGCTTCTACATCTCCGGACGGTAGCAGAGCCATCGTACTTATCACGGAGAAGGCAACCGTACTGGCCAACAGCAGGTGTTGTCTCGGAAATTTTATCCGGCGCCGATGGTCACGAGTGGCGCCTTGTGGGATTCGGCTATTCATTAAGGCGTTAACGCTGTAGGTGATATGCAAAGTGTAAATAATGATCATTAAATTATAACGGCAAAGATCATTATAAGTCATTTAGTTCAAGCTATATCGGCCAATATTGCCTGCACGTTTCCCGCGTGTATCAATATCAGTTCTGTTCAGCTGCGCCAATGCCTGCCGTTGAAGTGGTCACGAACGTAAGGGGGCTGATGGTAGTTGTGCTGATTGCTGTATTGGCCGGAAGGGTATTCTCGACATGGTGTTGCCGCATCGGCTGTGGCAACCCCGGTGCCGGGCGTGCCAGGTGGTGCCTCAAAAGTTATGTAAGGCTCCTTGCCGCACACTCGTGGCAGATTAAACAATATTGACCCGATAGAGCCGACCAGCCAGTAGGGAATCAGAAAGGTAAAGGCGATGCTGCCGAGATTTTCACCGCTGCACCAGGGGTATCCTGAGTGAGCAGTGCGCACGAACTGGGTTAGCAGGTCTGCCGAGGCTTTGGCGTCATTAAGGATGTAAGCTTCCCAGGGAGGATTCGGCTGTGTGGATGGGGCTGCTGAGTGGGGCGTCTGTACAGAGCGATTGCCGAGGTTCTCGTGGGCGTAGCGCAGCGTGCCCTTGAAGCAACCAAAAATCCAGCCGGCAGTAGTTGCCAGGCCGCGAGTCACTTTTCTGCCGGCAAACATCAGACACTCGGTACCAGTAGCCATACCCCTGGTGACCACGTTAAGACCGTCGGTGGCGGAAAAACCCAGAGACCCAGGCATCGCTTGTGCCTGCGGCGTGTGTATTGGATAACTCACAAGTATCTCCTCGGTGTTGTGACCCGAAAATAACAATTGCGCAAAATGACCCGCAACGCTGTTGAGGGATCAGTGTTGGCTTCGACTTTCGGACTTGACCCGAGTTCAAAGTAGCACCATGAAAAAACGTCCCCGGCCCTGACGTCATTTTCATTGTCTGGTGGTGGGATAATGTTGTATTTTGTGCAGCTATTTTTTATTCCGGCTGAATCACCCTGGGAAAAGGTAATGTCCGATCGTCAAAACCCGTTACTACAAGATCTGCAGGCCCGCCAGCTCATCGCGCAGACCACTGCCGTTGAGGAACTGGACGCTCATCTGAGCGAACAGCCTCGGGTACTCTATTGCGGCTTTGATCCTACGGCAGACAGCCTCCACCTTGGTCACCTGGTGCCGCTGCTGGTGCTCAGGCGTTTCCAGCAGGCCGGTCATAAACCCATTGCCCTGGTCGGTGGTGCCACCGGGTTAATCGGTGATCCCAGTTTCAAGGCCACAGAGCGGCAATTGAATACGTCTGAGGTGGTGGCAAACTGGGTGGAAAAAATCAAGGCACAGGTTAGTCAGTTTATCGATTTTGACTGCGGTACCAACTCGGCCATCGTCGTCAATAACCTGGACTGGACCGCCGATCTGAATGTGCTCGATTTTCTCAGGGATATTGGCAAGCACTTCTCGGTTAACGCCATGATCCACAAAGAGTCGGTGCAGCAGCGTCTGAACCGTGATGGCGCTGGCATCTCCTTTACCGAGTTTTCCTATGCCTTGTTGCAGGGGATGGATTTTGCCGAGTTGAATCGTCGTCACGACTGTACTTTGCAGATAGGCGGTAGTGATCAGTGGGGCAATATTGTCGGTGGTATTGACGTAAGTCGCCGGCAAAACAAGGCTCGAACCTTTGGCTTGACAGTACCGCTGATCACCAAGTCGGATGGCACCAAGTTTGGCAAGAGCGAGGGGGGTGCCGTCTGGCTCGACGCTGGCAGGACCTCTCAGTACGCTTTCTACCAGTTCTGGATGAATACCGCTGACGCCGATGTGTACCGTTTTCTCAAGTTCTTCACCTTCCTTGGCCTGGATGAAATCATCGCTATTGAACAGGCCGATGCTGAGCGTCAGGGCCGGCCTGAAGCCCAGCGCTTACTGGCACGGGAAGTGACTCGCCTGGTACACGGTGAAGAGGGGCTGCAAGCGGCTGAGCGAATTACTGAGGCGTTGTTTTCAGGCGATATCACTCAGCTGTGTGAGGCCGACCTGCACCAGCTCAAGCTTGATGGTCTGCCCAGTGCCACCATTGCCAGAGACTCTCTGGCAGACCAGGCCATGACTCATCTGTTTGCCCAGGTGGGCATGGTAAAATCCGGCAAGCAGGTGAAGGATGCCCTGGGCAATAACGCCGTGTTTATTAATGGTGAGGCCCGTGGCGCTGGGGATAACATGAACCTGGCCGGGTGCTTTGCCGTGGAAAAAGCCATGTATGGCCATTTTTTCCTGGTAAAACTGGGTAAGAAAAATCACTTCCTGTTTGAAGTTATCTAACGACAGTCATCGTTTTGCCATCACCGGCAGTTCCTCCGGTGACTGGCTCCGTCCGGTTATTCAGCAAACTCAACGCACTGATAGCAAAAACACTCCATATCATCCGGCCACTCGTCCGGCGCCATGCCAGCTTTCCTTTTCAGGTGTTGCAGAAACTGGTCGGGAGAGGGTAGCTGTTGCCAGACTTGAGGCAGAAAAGTGGCCGAGTGCTGCGCATTGCGGATGAGTAACCCGTCAATGCCGGGTCGAATGGTGCGCAGCAAGTCAGCCTCGTCGGCTACCGTCAGGCGCTGTTGAGGAGTCAGGATGGATATTTCTATTTTGAGTTCGCTCAGTTCGTTCTCAGTTACAGGTGGAAAGCGAGGGTCATGAAAGGCGCTGGCAAAGGCATTGTGGATAACATCCTCAAGCAACGGCTGGTACGCTTGTGTTGAACCAATGCAGCCGCGCAGCACCCCATTCCTGTGCAGTGTGACGAAGCACGCTGCCTGTTGGGCAAAAACTTCGGGCTGGCCTTGCAACTCGGGTTTTCCCGGCTGATCGCCCCCCTGGCTGATGGTCTCGCGGGCGATGCTCAGTAATTGTCTTTTTTCGCTGTCATTGGGGGTCACGGCATTATCCTGTCGGTTGACGGTAGGGTTATCCAACTGTTTTTACTGCGCAAGGCAATGCTACTGGATAACAAATGCACCGTAACCTACAACACGACTTTTGTCGCCTGCCGTATCACCCGAGTTACGTACATCCAGAGTGATAACATCCATCCCACGACGCTGGGCAACTTTCAACATACCGTTCAATGGATTGCAGCCACAGGCCTGACCACCGGTCAGGTTGCTGCTCAGCTGCTCGATGGCCTTGGCCGTTTGCTGATCCCGATAACAGGCCTCTTCATAGCTGTGGAAATGGCTGAGGTCGGAGCTGATGATGATCAGGGTCTCCTGCTCGCCCCACAGTTGTTCAATAACCTCTGCCACGGACAGCGCACTGTCGTCACCCACGACGATGGGGACCAGCTTGAACTCATCAAGACACGATTGTAAAAAAGGGCACTGCACCTCCAGGCTGTGCTCATACTGGTGAGCCTGGTCAAGAACGCTGACCTGGTTAAACGATTGCAGTGCAGCCATGGCATCCAGATCGAGCGGTATCTGCCCGAGGGGGGTGGCAAAGGCTTCACAGTCTGGCAAGGCCATACCTTGAAAGGGGACCCGGTGGCTGGGACCAAGCAGCACCACCCGGCGGATCGCTGGTGCCATGGAGCGCAGCAGACGGTAGGCGTTGGCAGCTATTGGGCCGGAGTAGATCAGACCAGCATGGGGTACCACCAGAGCCTTGGGTGACAGGTCTTTAACGTCGGCCTCACTCAGCAGGTTGCTGATCATCTGGTTAAGGTCATCGGGTGAGTCGGGGTAAAATGTCCCGGCAACGGCGGGTTGGCGGATGGTCATAGTGGGTTCTCCCCCAGAATGGTTCGAGTCTTGAACACGGGTCAGGTGAGGGGCGCGAACTCCTGTTCTCTAAATACCCGTTGTGTCCGCAGAGCCTATAATTATAGCCCTGTTATCAGGATATTGATCTGGCTCAAGCTGGTACAGGGAGGGAATTATGCCAAGAGAAACAACACCTGCCGGCAATGTTGCTACCCATTACTGGCACACACTGGACGACGGTCGTATCCAGTGTGATGTATGCCCCAGGGCCTGCAAGTTACGCAACGGTCAGCAGGGCCTCTGTTTTGTCCGTGCCTGCGAGGATGAGCAGATCGTCCTCACCAGTTATGGCCGCTCCAGTGGTTTCTGTATTGACCCTATTGAGAAAAAACCCCTGAATCACTTTCTACCGGGTACACCTGTACTGTCGTTTGGTACGGCAGGGTGTAACCTGGCCTGCAAGTTTTGTCAGAACTGGGACATGAGCAAGTCCCGGGAGATGGACACTCTGGCCGACCAGGCCTCACCGACGCAGTTGGCAGCCACCGCTGAACAGCTTGGCTGCCGGTCGCTGGCCTTTACCTACAACGATCCGGTGATTTTTCTCGAATACGCCATTGATGTGGCGCAGGCTGCCCGGGAAAAAAACCTGAACTCTGTGGCGGTTTCTGCCGGTTATATCTGCCCGCAGCCGAGGATGGAGTTCTTTCGTTATATGGATGCAGCAAATATCGATTTGAAAGCGTTCAGCGACAACTTCTACCGGAAAATATGCGGCGGTGCACTGCAACCTGTGCTGGAGACGCTGGAGTACCTGAAACACGAAACCGATGTCTGGTTTGAAATCACCACGCTGCTGATTCCCGGGGAGAATGACTCAGACCAGGAGCTGAACGACATGTGTCAATGGGTTGTTGAGCACCTGGGCGTTGATGTGCCGATGCATTTTACGGCCTTTCATCCGGACTGGAAAATGCGCGAGCATCCCCCCACGCCCCCCGCAACCCTGAGCCGGGCCCGGCAGATTGCCATCAACCACGGCATACGTTACGCCTACACCGGTAATGTCCACGACTCGGATGGTGGCAGTACGCGCTGCCACCAGTGTGACAATCTACTGATTGAACGAGACTGGTATGTCCTGGGGCAGTGGCAGGTGGTGGTTTCGCAAGGGCAGGGTCATTGCCAGGCGTGTGGTGCGCCCGTTGCCGGGGTTTTTGAGTCGTCTGCTGGCGTCTGGGGTAGTCGCCGAGTGCCGGTTAGAATGCTTTAGTCCCAGAAGGCTGTCTGAGAATAGACTGCCCTACTACGGTTACCATAAATTGGTCTAAAAATTCCTGCTTCTTTGTCAAATAGCCGCGCTATTCTCCTCAGAAGCAGAAGTTTTTATCCTCAATTTCTCGCAACCCTCCCTACGGGCACTATTCTCGGACAGCCTCCTAGTTACTGCACCAACAGCTCCAAGGTTTGAGCCTACGTACGACCCTAAACCCCATCCATCAACCGGTCCAACAAGTACGACAGACACTGAAGATTTTGAGATACCGTTCTAAACAGCCATAAGCAGAAAATGCGGCTCACCCCGAACCCTGAAAGTTGCTACAGAGTCTGAAACCCCCCCCATTTTCACAGCAAAAACTGAGCATCACGCAAAGCATGAAGCCCACCCTACTACGCCATTAATCAACCCTGTCTGGGCAGCATGCAAAGCACGACTACCGTCCAAGACCTTACAAGCGTACAATCAGCTCTCCCCAAAATTACCCTTCCGAGCTATCTGGTCCCACGCTCCCCAACGTCAATATAAAGTCGGCGGTAGAATCCACGGGCGGTAGCGTCTTTGTAACAAGGTACTAAGGGGAGCCCAGCAAGACAGAAGCCTGTGCAATTTTTCAAAAACTTCCAACACCCGCTTTACGCAGCAAGTAACGGCTTTCGGTGTGTAGAGATTTCCCATAACCCCAGGTTATCTGCCAACCATTATGGTGAGTGATGAACAAACAAGCGAAACACCTGATCGCCGAACTGAGACTGCTCATTGGCTTCCTTGGAGAAAAGGGCCAATTCAACTGGTGGGAAAGTAATTTTCTCAGCTCATCCAGTACCGCCTACCTGATGCCGACCTATCCCCGAACCATTCTTCTTGCTCAATACCATGGCGTGAGTGAAGCGGCCCTGGCGGTACATGACCGTTTTATCGGTACCGGAATAAACTACCACTTATATCGCTTACCCGACTCTATTGAACGGGAAGTATCTGCTGTGGTTCAGGAGCTATCCAGCAGTGAACCGCTGGGCATCGCCTTAAGCTCTCAAGAAACTGCGCTAAACAGACTTGCCGAACTTGCAAACCAGGAGCAGGCAAAAGATGGGCCAGTGGACATAGGCTCCTTTTCCGATGCACACCTTGAACAACTGGTCAAATCGAGCGCAGGTTGTTATGCAACCGCATTTATTCAAGGCATCAAATGCTACCCATTTATGAGGGGGGGCAAATGACGCCGGACACTATTCAACCGTGGTATACCACTCAACTGGGGGCAGGTCTTGGCCTGGTAGAGGAGACCAGACTTCTGCTGTCGCTCTATAACCCGGAAATAACGACAACTCAACTGTATCAGGAAGCACTCAATTCCGGTCTGTTTCCCATGATTTCTGCCAGACGGCTGCGTAACATTATTGTTGAGTGTTTTTCACCCCGTTATCTCAAGCCTGATGTAGCAATCTACCTGAAGCCCATCGCCGAAGTGGTATCCGGGCAATCCCTGAGCCAGCTATTACTGATACACACTGCTCTGGCAAATAAGGTCCTCCTTGATTTCATTACCTCTTCATATTGGGAAAAATACTCCAGTAACTACGACACCATCAGCACAGAAGACGCCAATGACTTTGTTTCTCAGGCCGTTGCCGAAGGCAAAACCCAAAAACCCTGGTCCGACTCCACCATAAAACGGGTCGCTTCTTACCTGCTAGGCTGCTGTGCCGACTACCAACTCTTATCCGCTGGAAGAGTTTCCAAAAGAACCATCCAGCCGGTTCGAATTCAATCAACCACATGCCTTTACCTGGCGTACTGGCTGCATTTTTCAGGCTATGGCGATAACGCTCTGATAAACCACGACAGCTGGAAACTGTTTGGATTAGATCCCTTTGACGTGCGCGAGGAGCTGAAAACATTAGCCAAAAAAAACTGGCTGATTGTTCAGACAGCTGGGGAAGTCACGCGCATCAGTTGGCATTTTCAATCAATGGAGGAAGTGATCAATGTCATCATTGAAAGCTGATTTTAACGAGCTCATGGAACGGGTGCGAGCGGGTCGTGAATTTGCCAGCGCCAGTTTCGAACCGATTTTTTACCTGGTATTCAGGCCGGAACAAATTCTCGACGTTAAACGTCAGCTGCCAGCATGGGAAGCAAAACTCAGGAACGATGGCTGGACAGTTCATCACTTTTCCATGGCGAAGGCGATCCAGGAGATTTTTGCCGGCATGCCGCCATTTATCCGGAATATCTGGGAAACCCAGGACTCAGCGGCCCCCCTGCAATGGCAAAAAACCAATAACTCCCTGGCCCAGGCACTCATCAAGAACGACGCCCTGCAAAACAAACTGGAAGCAGTGTTATCGGAGTTGGAAGGGGTGGAAAAAAATATTCTGCTTATTACCGACATTGAAGCCATACACCCCTATTTACGCATCGGCTCCATTGAAAACAAACTACAAGGACGTTTCCACGTCCCCACCATTTTTTTCTATCCCGGCGTTCGCTCCGGTACCCGCCTGAAGTTTCTCGGTTTTTACCCGGAAGATGGCAACTATCGATCGGTTCATGTCGGTGGTTAACCACCAAAGATCAGCGAAGATCCACAAACGATTAAAGGAAGCAACCATGGCCATCAAAACCCTGTTTGACAGCAACAGAGACATCTACCGCGCCATTGAAAAAGTCATCACCTATGGCGTATCACAGGAAGCCAGGCTAAAAGCGGAAATATCCGAATATGTCGTCACCGAAAGCATAGAAGAGCAGTTTTTCAAACTGCTCAGTAAAATGCAGGCGGCCATGGAAGCCGGTGGCCAAAATGAAGTGGGGGTCTGGGTCTCCGGCTTTTACGGTTCCGGTAAAAGCTCTTTTACCAAATACCTGGGTCTGGCCTTTGATGATCAGGTAACCATTGATGGCACTCCTTTTATTCAGCACCTGCAAGACCGACTGCAAAAATCTGACACCAAGGCATTGCTGGGTTCAGTTGCCAAAAAATTTCCTGCAGCAGTTCTCATGCTGGACCTGGCCAGCGAACAGGTTGCCGGTGCCACCATGGAAGAGGTCTCCACCGTCCTCTATTACAAGGTACTCCAGTGGGCCGGTTACTCTCGCAATTTGAAAGTCGCCACCTTCGAACGCAAATTAAAACAGGAAAACCGGCACAACGAATTTCTCGATCTGTTCAGCAACTACACCGGTGGACTGGACTGGAACGATTACCGCAACGACGATCTGGTGGTGGACAGCGTTATTCCAGAACTGGCCCACCAGCTCTATCCGGCCATCTTTAAAACGCCCACTTCATTTTCCACAGAAGCCAGCGAAATTATCCGCTTTGAAAATGACCGGGTAGCGGAAATGATCGATATTGCCCGGGAAGCAACGGGCAAAGAGCATATTATTTTTATTATTGATGAGGTCGGCCAATACGTCGGCTCCCGGCAAAACCTGATCCTTAATCTGGATGGCCTGGCCAAAAACCTGAAAAACATTGGCGATGGCAAAGTCTGGGTGATTGGTACCGCACAGCAAACCCTGACCGAAGATGATCCCAGGGCCACCCTGAACTCACCAGAACTCTATAAACTGAAAGACCGCTTCCCCATCCAAATTGACCTGGAAGCAAATGATATCAAGGAGATCTGCTACACCCGACTGCTCGGTAAATCCCCCGCCGGTGAAACCGAACTGGGCGCAATGTTCGACAGCCACGGTCAGGCGCTGCGCAACCATACCAAACTGGTGGATGCCCGGGCTTACGGGGCTGACTTTGATAAACAGACGTTTATCGACCTCTATCCATTCCTGCCGGCACATTTTGATATCCTGCTGCACCTGCTGGGCAGCCTGGCCAAATCCACCGGTGGCTACGGGCTGCGTTCGGCCATTAAAGTTATTCAGGATATCCTGGTAGAAGGCGCCGATGGCACCACGCCCATTGCCGATCAACCCATCGGCTGGCTGGCCAATACCGTTACCCTGTACGATGCCCTGAAGAAAGATATCGAAAAAGGCTATCAAGCCCTCTACTCATCCGTTAAAAAGGTCCAGATTCGTTTTCCCGATTCAGAGTTGCACCAGAACATTGCCAAGACCGTCTGTGTTCTGCAGATTCTGGAAAACCTGCCCGTATCGCTACAGAACGTCACCAGCTTAATGCATGCCGGCGTCAGTGATGCCTCCGCCACCGATGCCGTTAAACAGGCGGTGGATGAACTGATTAATGACGCCATCGTTCCCTTTGGCGAGCAGGACGGTAACTTATGCTTCTTCAGTGAAAATCTGAACAATATCGAACAGGAGCGGGCCGCTATCCCCCTGCGCAGTATCGATTTGCGCAAAATCCATAACGAAGCGTTAAAAGATGCGTATTCGCCCCTGCCTGCCACCCAGCTGCACGGTTCCCTATCGGTACAGACCGGCCTGAAAGCCCAGAATATGGGGGGCGTACCGTCCTCCCTGGCGGGGGAGCGAAATACCGTGCAAACCATTGTGGAACTGGTATCCCCCAATGATTACGACGCCACCAAAACACGGCTCACCGATGAGAGCCGACACCAGAGCAGCCGCACCACCATTTTTGCCATAGGCAAAGCAACACTGGAAATGGACGAATTGGTGGGCGAAATTCACCGCTGCCGTGAGATTGCCAATAAATATCGCAATGAGCCGGACCAGGATGTCAACCGGTACTGTACCAGCCAGCTGGATATTGCCAAACGCAAAATCGGTGAGCTGGAAGGTCTGATTCGCCGCAGTTTACTGCAGGGGTCCTTTATCTTCCGGGGTGAAGTCACTGCCGTCGAAAACCTGGATCTGCAACTGATAGAAGCTGCCAAAAAGCATCTGGCCGATGTGGCGGAGCAGGTGTTCGACCGCTACAACGAAGCCCCCGTACGGGCCAATACCAATCTGGCAGAAAAGTTCCTGAACACCAACAGCCTGGCCGGGATTACCAGCGATATCGACCCCCTCAGCCTGGTACAGCGCGTCGGTGGACAACCCTCTATCAACACCGACCATAAAGCCATTACCAGCATCCGGGATATGATCGAGCGCCAGGGTTCCATTGAAGGTAAACGGCTCAGCGACATCTTCAGCGATGCCCCCTATGGCTGGTCCCAGGATACCTTGCGCTATCTGGTGGCGGCCATGTTGGTGGCCGGCGAAATCAAACTCCGGGTGGCCGGTCGGGAAGTCACCGTTAATGGTCAGCAGGCCATTGATGCCCTGAAAACCAACAACAGCTTCCGATCCATTGGCGTCTCACTGCGTGAAGAACGCCCCAGTATGGAGGTGATGGCCAAGGCGGCCGAACGCCTGACCGACCTTAGCGGTGAGATGGTGGTGCCCCTGGAAGATGAGATCAGCAAAGCCGCCATCAAACTGTTCCCGGATTTATTGCACAGCTACGGACCCCTTGCGGAGAAACTCAAACGTCTGAGCTTACCCGGTGCAGATCGTATTGAATCCCTTAGCAACAATATCCGGGATGTGTTGTCTACCGATGCATCCGATGCCCCGTCTCGATTGGGTGGAGAAGACTCTGACCTTTACAACAGTCTGAAGTGGGCAGCAGAACTCAAACAGAGCCTGGAGCATGGGTTGGAAGACACGCTGAACAGCCTTCAGCAACATCGCAGCGCACTGGATCGTTTACCCAATAGTGGCACTCCGGGCCAATTAAAAACCGATCTTGCCGACCTATTGAACGACTTACAGGAACGGCTGAATCACAGTGAGTTCCTTAACTACAAAAGCCAGTTTGCAGGACAGCTTACGGATATCAAAACTCGGGTTCGCGATACCGTGCTGGCCATGCAGCAGGAACAGGGCAACCGCATCAAAGAGGCGGAGCAGGACCTGGCTCGCGTTGTTCAATGGCAGTATCTCAATCAGCAGGAACAAAACGCCCAGCTGGCGGAATTGGAACAACTCACCGTTACCGCTACAGAAGATCTCTCTGGCTTGCAAACACTGATCAACCAGGAGTTCACCATTCAGTCCGAGCTGCAGGATATGAAAAAACGTGTTCAGCACAGAGGGCAACAGCTTCTCCAGGAAAAACTGCGGGAAGAACAGGAAGCCGCAAAACAGGCTGAAGGCACAGCGGCCCCGGCAAAAATCACCCGTAGCCTGAAACCGAAAAAACGCATTACCAGCCTTGAAGAGTTGAACGTACTGATTAGCGAGCTGCAACGTCTTCAGGGTGAGTTGGCTCTTGTCCACGAATTTGAGCTGGAAATCAGCCTCAGCGAATAACGGCCAGCGACCTTCAGGAACATCGTTCAATGTCTTTTGATCAAAGCACCCGCAACCGTCTGCAACGGTTTGTCAGCAGTGCCCGTGCGCTGCTGGTTGAGGAATTTACCCGTCAGCTCCAGGCCACCTACGGCCTGGACCCCGGTGAAGGGGCGGTGGCCAATATGGCCAGCCTGACCTATCTGGATAACCGCCAACGGCAGACGGCCCATCTGTTGCGGGAGACCCTTGCCCACTATTTAGCCACCACCACCGGCACAGGGGACAAGCAAAGTACCCAGCAGGCCCTTGGCCGAATCATACGTGAACAGGCGTTTACCGTACTGAACCGTCTGGCGGCACTGCGGATGGCAGAGGCTCGGGGTTTTCTGCTGGAATCGGTAGCGAAGGGTTATAGTTCCAAAGGTTTCCAGCTGTACAAACCACTGGCCGGCACGGCCCATGGGGAAACCGGTGATGCCTACCGCAATTACCTGTTCAGCCTGTTTGATGAATTCAGTCTGGATTTGGCGGTTCTGTTTGACCGCCATAGTGCCCAGGGGCAACTCTTTCCCCGGGAAAGTGCCCTGCTGGCCCTGTTGGATGAGATCAATCACCCCGATATTGAACACCTGTGGGCGGAAGATGAAACCATTGGCTGGATTTACCAGTACTTCAACTCCCAGGAAGAGCGGCGGCAAATGCGTGCGGAATCCCAGTCGCCCCGTAACAGCCGGGAGCTGGCGGTACGCAACCAGTTCTTTACGCCCCGCTATGTGGTGGAGTTTTTAACGGACAATACCCTGGGGCGTATCTGGTATGAAATGACCCGGGGCAATACCGCACTGGTAGATAACTGTCGTTATCTGGTGCGCCGCCCTACCGAGATTTTTCTAAAACCCAATGAAGCCGCGCCGGAAAGTCCTGAGGGTGAAACGGAGTCATTAAGCCAGGAGGAATTACTGCAGCAGCCAGTCTATATTCCGCACCGACCGTTAAAAGACCCACGTTCCATTCGTATGCTAGACCCGGCCTGTGGCTCCATGCACTTTGGCCTCTACGCCTTTGACCTGTTTGAACGGATCTATCGGGAAGCCTGGCAACTGGAACAACAGCTGGGGCCCGATGCGTTTGCTCGGGAAGCGGGTCAGGATGCCCTGCAAAACACGTATGCCAACTGGGAAGAATTTGAGCAACAGATTCCCAAACTGATTATTGAGCACAATATTCATGGGGTGGATATCGACCCACGGGCCGTACAAATTGCCGGTTTGAGCTTATGGCAACGGGCTCAGCGAACCTGGCATCAACAAGGGATTAAACCTCAGCAGCGACCCGCCATTGTTAAATCCAATATTGTCTGTGCTGAGCCCATGCCCGGTGAAAAAGCGCTGTTGCAGGAGTTTACCGAGAAGCTGGACCCGCCGGTACTGGGGCAACTGCTGGAAGTGATTTTCGATAAGATGCAGCTGGCCGGTGAAGCGGGCACCCTGCTGAAAATTGAAGAAGAGATACAAACCGCCATTCAAGAAGCACGGGAGCAGTGGCTGAAAGAGAGCGGCAGCCAGACCATGGGGGATATGTTCCCGTCCGAGCTGGATGCGGCAACACCTCAGAAAAAGCTGGGTTTTGATCTGCGCGGTATTGATAATGAAACCTTTTGGGATGATGCTGAGCTGCATATTTTGCAGGCGTTGAGTGATTACGCGGATCAGGCGGAATCTTTTGCTGATCAGAAACGGTTGTTTGCGGAAGATGCGGCTGAGGGGTTTGCTTTTATTGAGTTGTGTCGAAAGCGGTTTGATGTGGTTTTGATGAATCCGCCTTTTGGTTCTCCTACAAAATCTGTATTTGAATATGCAGAAGCAACATATCCATCTGCATATGTTGATATATATTCTAGCTTCGTAAAACGTGGTTTTTCATTAACAGAATGTGGAGTGGTTGGAGCAATCACACCAAGAACATTTTTAGCATCTTCAAGACTTGAAGGCTGGAGGAAACATGAAGTCAACGACTCAATAACTCTATTGATTGATTATGGTATAGGTGTTATGGATGATGCAATGGTTAGAAGCTGTGCATATGTATTATCAAAGCAGAAAAACCAATCAAACATTATACCAGTTGTAGATGCCCGTAGAAGTGAGTCTAAAGAAAACGAGACATTAATTGGATTCGGTGCAAAGATCAATTTGAACCGGTATCTTTTTAAACGCCACTTTATTAAATCTATACCGAGCGGAAAACTCCTATATTTTCTCGGTGATGATACTTACAAAGTTATCAAGTCGTCTATCAGCTTCGAACCAAAGATTGGTACGGTTCGTAAAGGTTTAACTACTTTTGATGATTTCAGATTTGTCAAACTACGATGGGAAATACCTATAGACAATATTGGTATTGGAAAATTTGAAAATTATGCCAAGGGTGGAGAATATAAAAATTTTGCAACCAATGTTCATTTGGTTATTAATCGAACAAAAGAAGCTAATGAATTAGCTGCTGTAAATATTAGAAAAAATGGTCAAACCGCTCAGAGTAGACAGGGTTCTACTTATTACTATCGATGCGGTTGTCAGTATACAACAAGGTCTAAAGGGTTCTCCACAAGAGCAATTCCAGAGGGCTGCGTAATGTCCAGTAATGCTCCACTAATTATTTCTGAATCTGATATTAATACAAGCTATCTACTAGGTTGGAGCAATAGCCGCTTCATTAAAGCATTAGTTGAAATGCAATCAATGGCTGACGATTTTGTACCTGGAAGCATCAAGAGTTTGCCATGGAAACAACCTGAAAAAAATGAAGAGCAACAAGTTATTGATTTAGCAGAAGCCATTTGGCATGAATACAACAAGTTATATATTGCATATGAAACTTATCCATATTTCAATATTGATATTGGAGAAATAACTGAAAAATCAATAATCTTATCTTATAACAAGTATTGCAAAAAGGTAAAAGAGATAAAAGGAAAAATAATTGACCTACAGAAATCAATCACTGTCATAATTGATCAGTTATATAACGTAGATTCTACTCATTTGGGTGAGGAAGTTCTTAATAGGGATTGCTTGGAAGAATTTACGTACACTCCCCTTAACCTTAAATCTTATTTAGAAAACATCCTATCTTATTTTGCAGGAGTTGCTCTCAAGCGGTATAAAAAAACTAATAACCATAAAAAAACAAGTAAAGGCCCATTTGATCGACTTCCCAACTCAAGTCCTTTACAGATCGATAGCAAACCCAGAAAAAACGTGGTTATCGATGGAGAAAAACTGTCAAATCTAGTCCAGAGCGATATTAACTCTTTATTTCATGAGGATGTTCAGTTTATAGATATATTGGGCTGTAACTTAGAAGAGCTATTTTCAGGAAAATCATTATATTTTAGTAAACACTATAAAGAATATTCAGCATCACAAAAATATGCCCCCATCTATTGGCCTCTACAAACACCATCCGGCTCCTACACACTCTGGGTCTACTATCACCGATTAAACGAACAAACCCTCTACACCTGCATCAATGATTTTGTTGAGCCCAAGCTTGAGCAGGTAGAAAAAGACCTGAGTGCCCTGCAAGGCAAATCTGCCCGAAGCAGCCAGGAAGAAAAAGAACTGACCAAACTGACCGATCTGACCAGTGAATTACGGGACTTCCGTGATGAACTGCTACGCCTGACCAAATTCTGGAAACCCAACCTGAACGATGGCGTACAGATTACCGCAGCCCCACTGTGGAAACTGTTCCAGCACAAAGCCTGGCAAAAAAAGCTGAAAGAGACCTGGCAAAAACTGGAAAAAGGCGACTACGATTGGGCGCATCTGGCCTGCAGTATCTGGCCAGACCGGGTATTGCGCAAATGCCATCAGGATCGCAGCCTGGCCATTGCCCACGATGTGGAAGACCATTTCTGGCATGAAGTGGAAGTGCCGGTTAAGCGCGGCAAAAAACTTACCGGTGACACCAAGCTGGAGTGGCAACCAAAAGACCTAAGCGATAGTGCATTAAACGAACTGGTGAAACAGTTGATCGATAAAAGAGTCTGATCCACTATCGAGCTATTTATAATGAAAATGCCGCAGTCAGGCACTTTCCTGTTTTCAATGCCTGAGGGGAGCGGCATTTTCCGCTCATGGCTGTTTAATGGAGGCCATGATGGCAAAGCAATTGACAAAAAAACCAACAAAACAACCCGGTATTCCCAGAATAGAGTCCATCAAAGTTGAAAACTACCGGGCTCTGCGCAAAATCGAACTGAAGGATCTTACCCCCCTGACAGTGCTGCTGGGCCCCAATGGCAGCGGTAAGTCCACCCTTTTTGATGTGTTTAACTTCCTCTCGGAGTGTTTTCAGTTTGGCCTGCGCCACGCCTGGGACCGCCGTGGCCGGGGCAAGGAGCTGAAAAGCCGTGGCGCATCCGGCCCCATTCTGTTTGAACTGAAATACCGGGAGCAGCCCGGTACCCCCATTATCACCTACCATCTGGCCATTGATGAGGGTACTAAAGGCCCGGAAGTGGTGGAAGAGTGGCTACAGTGGCGACGGGGTACCAAAGGTGTGCCGTTCCGCTTTCTGGAGTTCAGCCGGGGCAAGGGTCGTGCCGCCAGTGGTGAAACCCCCGATGTGGATGATGCCCGTGAAGAGACCAATCTGCGGTCACCGGATTTGATTGCCGTCAACACCCTGGGGCAGCTTTCGGAACACCCGCGTATTGCCGCCCTGCGGGAGTTTATTACCGACTGGTATGTCTCCTATCTCTCTATTGAACAAACCCGCAATCAACCGGAGGCCGGCCCCCAGGAGCGTTTAAGCAAAGGGGGAGAAAACCTGCCCAATGTGATCCAGTATCTGAAAGAGCAGCACCCGGAACGACTGGAAGCCATTTTTGCCAACTTGCGCCAGCGCATCCCCCGGCTGGAAAAGGTTGAAGCAGACCCGATGCCCGATGGCCGTCTGCTGTTGCAGATTAAAGATGCGCCTTTTGATCAACCGGTGCTGTCGAAATTTGCCTCCGATGGCACCATGAAAATGCTGGCTTACTTAACGGTGCTGCACGATCCAGAACCGCCCCGCTTTATCGGTATTGAAGAACCCGAAAACTTTTTACACCCTCGATTGCTGCCAGAACTTGCAGAAGAGTGCCGCAGTGCCGCACAAAATTCCCAATTGCTGATTACCAGCCACTCACCGTTTCTGCTGAACGCCATGCGGGCCGAAGAGGTGCGCATTCTCTACCGGGATGAGCAGGGCTTTACCCAGGCGGTGCGTGCCAGTGATATTCAGGGCGTAAAAGAGCTGCTGAATGCGGGCGCTTCGTTGGGCTATTTATGGATGGAGGGTCACTTTGGTATTGGCGACCCACTGGTCAACTTTGGAGCGCCTAAACCCAACAGCAAAGCAGGGAAGTAAGTCATGTTGGAGAAACTTATTGTCTTTGTTGAAGAGATCTCCATGGAAGCGGCCCTGGAAAAGTTGCTGCCAAAAATACTGGGTGATGTGGCGTTTCAGATCATTCAATTTCAGTGCAAGGATGACCTGCTGAAACAATTACCCAGTCGTTTAAGGGGCTATAGCACGTGGCTGCCCGCCGAACATGCGATTATGGTATTGGTGGATCGTGACCGGGATGACTGCCTGCAGCTGAAACAACAGCTTGAGCAGAGGGCTACTGAGGCTGGTTTGGTGACCAAAACTCAAGGTGCTGAACGATTTCAGGTGGTTAACCGTGTGGTGATTGAAGAGCTGGAGTCCTGGTTCTTTGGCGACTGGCCTGCGGTTCGCCAGGCTTATCCCAGGGTTCCGGAAAATATTCCCCGTAGAGCCAAGTACCGAAACCCGGATGAAATTACCGGTGGCACCTGGGAAGCCCTGGAACGTGAGATGAAAAAAGCGGGTTACTTCTCAACCGGCATCAATAAGCTCGAATGTGCCCGGGAGATTGGCCAGCATATGAACCCGGCACACAATAACTCTCCCAGTTTTAACGCCTTTGTCGCTGCCATTAACACCGCATTAGCCTGGAATTAATGATGACCATTCAAGAATATATACAAACTCAGGTGTTTGCCCCCCGCCTTGGCAAAGACGAGAACAACCACATTCTGGTGGTTTATGACCCGGACCAGCGTTATCGCCAGATTTGCCTGGATATGGCCAGTGAATCATTGCAAGTGGTGGATGCCTCCGAGTCCAGTATTATCTCCCGGGCACAGGGAATAACCGCACTGGCGTCATTAGGCCAAAACACCATTGCACAACTGCTGGTCTATGTGCCTGCCCCCGCCCCCACGGAAGATGAAGAGAAGCAGAAAGATCCCTTTGCCCTTTATGGTGCCTGCGGTGCGGTTTTTCCCAGTGGTGATGGCGACAGCTTTTTCAATGTCTGTCTGGTGGCTAAATCGGAGTTTGCCACCCAGGTCAGGACGGTGTTTGGGCAAAATGACAACCCGGATTTCAATGTGATCAATGCCATCGGTGGCGGGGTCAACTGGCCGACTTTAAAAGCCACGCTGAAAGTGGAATCCACCCGCGACATTCTCTTTAGCCTGTTGGTACCCAGTGACGCACAGCTAGCCGCACTGAACAGCAGCGATGGCTGGGTCAGCGAGAATAAGGAGCTATTGAAAACCAGTATCGGTTTGACGTTGAAAACCCGCGCCAAAAGCTGGTCGACCATTGCCGATGAGTTATGGCGTTTTGTTCTGTTCAGTGAATTTGTGTTCGATCTGCCACAAGGCCTTCCGCCGGCCCTGACCAATGTGCCTGCAGCTGAAGAAGCCGCCAAGCCCCTGATTGAGGATATCTGCGAACGGTTGCGCAGTGACCGGCGCACCCAGCCCACCTATATTGAGCGGGCGGAAGCGGTGGAAGCGGAGCTGGAGCTGTCAAACCATTGCCAGGGTATTTCTGACCTGGGTGAGCGGGATACTTTTCCCTTTGAGGAACGGACATTTTTACACCAGGCCATGGACGCCCTGCAACGGGATGATACCGATAATGTTCGCCATATTTTATCCCACCATGTGCAGTCCGTGTGGATCGGCAAAGGGGAGAGCCAGGCGCAATGGGATCTGCTGCGAGCAGCACTGGCTCTGGTGGAAGCGTGTCAGGACAATGAGCGGGTATTGCCCGACCATGACCAATCCATGGACTCGCTGATCAATTATTACCTCACCCAGTTCCGGGAGGTTGACCGCCTGCATCGGGAGTTTGAACAGGCAGTCAGTGATTATGACTGGCAAGATACTCAGGGGCTTATGCACTCGTTGCAGCAGCAGGTGCGTCAGCAATACGGCCGTTTGATTGTCAGTTTGCAAACACTGTTCACCCAGCATCTCGTTCAATCGGGCTGGCCATTACCGGGGCGACTGGCCAATACCGAGGTGTTTGATAAGCTGGTTGCTCCCAAACTGAGTCAAAGCGGCCATAAAGTTGCCTATTTGATGGTGGATGCCCTGCGCTATGAGCTGGGCGTTGCCCTTGAACAGCAGCTGACGGAAGACGGCAAGGTTGAACTGACTCCAGCACTGGCCCAGCTGCCCAGCATCACTCTGGTGGGCATGGCCAGCTTGCTGCCCGATGCCAGTACCGGACTGTCCATCAATAATATCAATAACAAGCTGGTGCCCGCCATTAATGGTCAGGAAGTGAAAAGTGTTGAGCAGCGTATGAACCATATCCGCAAGCGTTATGGCCAGCGCTTTCAGGAAGGCAAGCTGGAAGCGTTTGTCCGAAACCGCCTTACGCTGGAAGCTGGCACCGAACTGCTGGTACTGCGCAGCGTTGAAATTGACGGGCATTTTGAAAACAACCCGGACACTGCACCCAATGAAATTATCAATGCACTCAAGCGTATCCGAGTGGCGATCCATAAGCTGAAAGATGCCGGTTTTAACGAGGTGGTGATTGCCACTGACCACGGCTTCTTTATGAATACACATGCCCAGGCCGGAGACACTATTGGTAAACCCAGTGGTGACTGGCTAACCATCCATGAACGTTGCCTGCTAGGTGATGGGGCAGTTGATAGCAACCACTACGAGCTAACGACCGAGAAAGCCGGCATCCGCAGCAATATGGCCAAACTGGCCGGGCCAAATACCATGGCGTCTTATCGCTCGGGGATGCTTTATTATCATGGTGGCGCCTCTTTGCAGGAGTGTGTGGTGCCGGTGATTACGGTCAAACTGGAGGCGTCCCGGCAGACGGCTATTGAGCAGGCCAAAGTGGTGTTGAACTACAAAAATGGTGCCAAACGGATTACCACCCGGTTGCCGGTGGTGGAGATTGCGGTGGAAACGGATGATATGTTCTCCACCGGCAGTGATTTTGAGATCTTGTTGGAAGCCCAGGATAAAAACGGTGACGTTGTCGGTGAAGCCAAACCGGGGGGGGCGGTCAATCCTGCCACCGGCACCATCACACTAAAACCAGGTGATAAAGTGCAAATCACTGTGAAAATGCAGTTAGAATTCGAGGGCAAGTTTAAAATAAAGGCGCTAAACCCTTCCACCATGGCGACTTATTGCCAGTTGGATTTAGAAACTGACTACACGGTATAGGCCATGGACTCCATTGATAAAAAAATTAATACGCTGTTCGATGGCAAGGTGGTTCGCAAAGACTTGGTCCATCGTATTAAAAAAGGCACCAATGTACCGACCTTTGTGCTGGAATTTTTACTGGCAAGGTACTGCGCCAGCGATGATGAAGCGGAGATTCAGGCCGGTATGGAAGCGGTGCTGGATACGCTTAATGACAATTATGTGCGCCCGAACGAAGCCAACAAGGCACAGTCCAAAGTGGCCACCAAAGGCAAGTACCGGTTTATCGACAAGGTGCACGTAAATTATGTTGAGAAGAACCGTCGTCACTGGGCCGCTCTGGAGAACTTTGACTCTCGAAAAGTCGCCATCAGTGAAAAATTCTACCGCGACAATGACCGGCTTTTACAGGGCGGGCTATGGGCAGAGGTGACCATCGCCTATAACGAAATTGAAGACGATGATTACGCTTTTTACATTGAGGACCTTCGGCCCATTCAGTTAAGCCGTTTTAATTTTGATCAGTATTGTGAAGGGCGCCAGGCCTGCTCCCGGGATGAGTGGATGAGCTTTATTCTCCGCTCCGTGGGCCTGGAGCCGGGCAAACTTTCCCACCGGGTGAAAATGCACTTTATTGCCCGTTTACTGCCTCTGGTGGAACCCAATTTTAATTTTATTGAACTGGGGCCACGGGGCACTGGCAAGTCCTACTTCTTCAGTGAGTTCTCACCCTATTCAACACTGATCAGCGGTGGCCAGGCGACCAAAGCGACACTGTTCTATAACAACCAGCGCAAGAAAATCGGCCTGGTGGGGTTCTGGGACACCGTGGCCTTTGATGAGGTGGGCGGCATCAAGGTTAAAGACCATGACACCATCCAGATCATGAAAGACTTTATGGCCAATGGCCGATTTTCCCGGGGCGTTGAGGTGATTGCCGATGCCTCCATGGCGTTTGTTGGCAACCTGGATTTATCGGTGGATCAGATTGTTAACTCCGAGGTTTTTGACCTGTTTCAACCGCTTCCCAAAGAGTTTGATCTGGCGGTTATGGATCGTTTTGCATGTTACCTGCCCGGCTGGGAAATGCCCAAGAACAGCAGTGAGTTCTTAACCGATAATTATGGGTTTATTACCGATTATCTGGCAGAAGCTTTTCACTATCAGCTGAAGCATACCAACCGCTATGAAGAGGTTAGCAAGCGTATTCGCCTGGGCAAAGCGGTGGAAGGTCGTGATGAAAAAGGCATCAAAAAAACCGTTGCGGCATTTCTAAAAATTCTTCATCCCAGCGGCTCACCTTCAGATGAAGAATTTGAAGAGTATGTTGCCTACGCAGTAGAAGGACGTCGTCGGGTAAAAGAGCAGATGAACAAGCGTAAATCTGACGATGAATTTGCCAAAATCAATCTCTCTTACATTAATGCGGATGGTCAGGAGATCATTGTTTATTGCCCGGAGTCGAGGCTGGCACCAGCCACCCAGGACCCTATTCGAAAGGATATTCATGGGGATGACGAAACGGTTGCTATTGAAACTCCAGTGGCGGAGATTCCCGACAAGGGTTCGGTATTCGATAAAGTACTCAAAAAGCCAGCTATTCCCATTGAGAGCGTAAATGCCGAGCCAGAAGTTCAGCCTCAGGAGCACCATTTTACCATTCACTATGGCGCAACAGGCTACAGCTATGAGTCAATTATCAGCCCTTATCTTGAGGGGGCCAAATCCATTGAAATTGAAGACCCATACATCCGCCTGACTCACCAGATACAGAATTTTGTCCGCTTCTGTGAAGCCGTTATCAAGACATCGACCATCAAAAAAATCCGGCTGATCACCAGTTACGATGATGATACCGATGTTAAGGATATGTCAGACAAACTCGGAGAGCTGAAGCAGAGCCTGCTGGAAATGGATATTGAACTTGATTTGAAGGTCAATGAGCATATGCATGACCGGGAAATTCGCATTGACAATGGCTGGATCATCAAGATTGGACGGGGCCTGGATTTCTTCCAGAAGCCTGATAGCTGGTTTAGTGTTGGTACCAATGATCTGTTGCTGAGGAAGTGTCTGGAAACGAAGGTTGATATTTTTAAGAAAGGTTAACTATCACGGCTGTATGTTCCAGCGATGACTGTATGGCTAACTTTTATTGGCCTCTTCAGCTTCAGAAGAAACACCACGTTTGTATTCTCTGAGGAAACACCATGAACCAGCAGCAAGCTCTGGCACTGCTAAGAACTGCAATAAATACTCCACAGGCAGAATTTCGGGATGGTCAATGGGAAGCCATTGATGCACTGGTTAACCGCCAGCAAAAACTTCTGGTTGTTCAGCGAACAGGATGGGGTAAAAGCTCCGTTTATTTTATCAGTACCCGAATCTTCCGGGACCGGGGAAAAGGCGTCACTATCATTGTTTCACCCCTACTGGCTTTGATGCGGAACCAGATTGAATCAGCCCGGAGGCTGGGTCTCAATGCTGTCACGCTGAACTCGACGAACCCGCATGAATGGGATTTAATCCGCAGACGAATTCTTGGTAATGAGATCGACTGTTTGTTGATCTCTCCGGAACGATTGGCCAATGACGGTTTTATCGAAGACCTTCTTATGCCCGTTGCCAACAGTATCGGCCTGATGGTGATTGATGAGGCTCACTGCATTTCAGATTGGGGACATGATTTTCGTCCTGACTACCGTCGAATAGTCAATATTCTACGCCGTATTCCTGCTAACACCCCGGTTTTGGGCACCACGGCCACAGCAAATAACAGGGTGGTCGCAGATGTGCAGGAGCAGTTGGGTGATATTGTGATCCAGCGTGGTCCACTGATCCGGGAGGGTCTCCAGCTGCAAACTCTGGAACTTCCAGATCAGGCAGCACGCCTGGCCTGGCTGGTCAACACCATTCCTGAGCTTGCCGGTACCGGTATTGTTTATGTCCTGACCAAACGAGATGCCGAACAGGTAAGCCGGTGGCTGACCCGAAATAATATTCAGGCCCGGGCTTATTACAGTGACGCGGAAGATAACGCATTCCCGGACAGTAATAGCTACCGTCAACACCTTGAAGATATGCTGCTCAACAACCAGCTTAAAGTTCTGGTGGCAACCACCGCGCTGGGGATGGGCTATGACAAACCCGACCTTGGCTTTGTTATTCACTATCAGGCGCCCGGCTCTATCGTTGCCTACTACCAGCAAGTGGGGCGTGCTGGTAGGGGGATTTCGTCATCTACCGGGGTACTATTGAGTGGCCGGGAAGATCAGGATATTCACGAATATTTTCGTGAATCTGCGTTCCCGTCCGAAAGTGATATTTTTGCGATTCTTGGTGCCCTGGAACAGTACGATGGACTCACCACCCGGCAACTTGAAGAGCACACCAACGTACGCTTCGGGCAGATTGAAAAAGTTCTGAAAATGCTCAGCGTTGAGAACCCGGCACCAATTATTAAGATCGGTAGCCAGTGGCGGCGCACACCGGTTCCGTTCTCAATGGATCATGAGCGAATTGCCCATTTAACTCAGCAACGTGAGCTTGAATGGCAACAGGTGCAAAATTACCTGCACACCGGTTCCTGCTATATGAGTTTTCTCAGGAATGGGCTGGATGATCATGTTCAGGAACCTTGTGGTGTTTGCGCTAACTGCGCCGGGCATCCAATAACTGGTACAACCATCAATACTCACCTGGCTCATCAGGCCTCCACATTCCTGAAACAGGCAGAAGCCCCCATAAAGCCAAAAATACAGCTACCTGCTAATGCCTTTACTGAATATGGGCTCAGAGGGAATCTGCCGCCTCAACTACGAGCCCAGGAAGGGCGGGTACTTTCCCGTTGGGGCGATGCAGGCTGGGGGTATATGGTTGCAGAAGATAAGCATAATGGTCATTTCCGGGATGAGCTGGTCCAGGCCTCGGCGGAAATGATTCGTGAACGCTGGATTATGGAAGAACCGCCCCGCTGGGTTTGCTGCGTTCCTTCGCGCAATAACCCACGTCTGGTGCCAGACTTTGCCGAACGCCTTGCAAGAGTCCTTGGCCTGCCCTTTGTCCCGGCAGTAGTTAAGGCCAGGGATAATGCACCACAAAAACTTCAGCAAAACCGTTTCCACCAGTGTCGAAATCTTGATGGTGTTTTTGCCATTCAAAGTGACTTAAACAACATGGGTCCAGTTTTACTGGTTGATGATGCTGTTGATTCTGGCTGGACCTTTACCGTCATTACAGCGCTGCTACAAAATGCTGGCAGTGGTAAGGTTTACCCTGTTGCGCTGGCTTCGACGACGACAGGTGATTAATGAATTTTTCTGAGAATACCCAGGCGATCCTGCTGTTAAATGCCCATTTTGCAAAAGCGGTAAAGGGTGAATTTACCCCCCTTACCACAACCGAGTGGGGGAATTTTTCGAGTTGGCTCAGGGATAAGGAACTTTCACCAGCTCAACTGTTGAAGGCCGACCTGAGCGATGTCCTTGCCAGCTGGCATGATAGAAAAGTAACAACAGAGCGTATTCAGGCGCTGCTTGAGCGCGGTCATGCTATGGCTCTTGCCTTGGAAAAATGGGAAAGAGCTGGCATTTGGGTTATTACCCGATCCGATGATGCTTACCCCAGACGATTGAAAAATCGTCTTCGCTGGGCCACACCGGCCGTGTTTTTTGGAGTGGGCAACAGGGATTTACTGAATCAGTCAGCATTGGCGGTTGTAGGTTCCAGAAATGCATCAGCTGAAGACCTCCATTTTTCTGATGAAGTTGGGGCACAAGCTGCTTCACAGGGTTATGCATTGGTTTCCGGTGGCGCAAGAGGGGTGGATGAAACGGCCATGCAGGGTGCTCTGAATGCCGAAGGAACTGCCATTGGTATTATGGCTGACAGTCTTCTGAAAGCGGCTACTTCTGCCAAATGGCGAAAGCATTTGATGCGGGGAAACCTGGCGCTCATTTCGCCCTTTTATCCAGAAGCGGGTTTTAACACGGGTAATGCCATGGCTCGCAATAAGTATGTCTATTGCATGTCTGATGCTGCCCTGGTTGCCCACTCGGGAACAAAAGGAGGAACATTAACGGGCGCCCTGGAAAACCTGAAAAAGCGTTGGGTTCCACTGTGGGTAAAAGAAACCAATGACCCCAATGCTGGCAATGGCCAAATCGTTGCCAACGGTGGTCGATGGTTTAATAGCGCTGCTGAGACGATAGACATTGCCAGCCTGTTATTTTCGACCACGGCTCAGTCTGAGCAAGTGGGAGTGGTTGCCGATAATGGTCATTGCCCAAGCACTGAAACACCGTCACTGTTTTCTCAGCCTGAGGCTACTATAGAGCCTTCAGAGACCACCGTAACAGATGTCGCAAAAGGGATTGACCTTGACAGTAAAGCTGATGTCCACAACTCCGAGGCAAAAGTTGAACCAGCTCAAACTGGTCCCTCAGATCTGTTGATACCTGTGCCTAATGATGAACCTTCCCCGGAAGATATTTCATCTTCTGAAGGCCTCTCCCTAACAAAGGAGGGAGATCAGTCCGAAGAGAATTGGGATAATCAATCTAATCAGGAAAGCCTTCAGCCGCTGTTCCAACTTTTTCTGGTACATATTGCCAAGCTGTGTGCTGCACCCAAAACGATTGATGAAATTTCAGATGACCTGGGTCTTCATAAAAGCCAGACCAAAGCGTGGCTGGTACAAGCTGAGCAGGAGCATAGAGTTGAGAAACTGTCTCGTCCTGTCAGGTATCAATGGTCTGTTCAGGGAAATCTTGAGGGTATTGAATAAATGACTAGTGCACCCAAGCCTCAATACCCACGCATCTTCACGCCTGTAGAGGACGGCCTTTGAAAGTCCACTTAAATGGCTTGGCCATACTCTCATTGAAGAACTCAATGATACCGTAGAGCCGTGCCTTCAGGTCCTCTTTGGAAGTGAAGCTGTTCCTCTTCAAAAACCTTCTATGGACTGGGCGTTTTTACGCCGACACACAATCAGCTCAAGATCCTTGCATTGCTGGTCTGACGACAGAATTTTCTGGGAATGTTTCGACTTCATCCCTGCGTTGCCATCGAGGAAAAAAAGGGGGCAATCAAGACATGCTTGCGTCTGTGTGGATATCAGGCTTTCCCGTGCTAGCCAGTGGACAGCAACAACTCCAGACGTTCTATCAGGATGACCTTGTCTTGCTGGTTGAGAAATGAGCCCAGCTCCAACTCTTTGCCGTGAGAGCGAAGAATCACCGCTGTCGTTTTCCAGGGGTGAGTAGGGCGACGGATGATCAACTGGCACCAGAGGCGATGATAACGATGGGTGGCCTTTGGACGGTAAAACCCTTTTTGCACAATAACCTCATGCTCATCAAAGGTGATCAGCTCTTTGCGCTGGCGCTGCCAGAGGCAGTAATAAGTGCCAATAAACAAGGCAAGCAGCTCCAGAAGCGAGAAGGGCAAAATAACGCCAGCGCCGGCAATGAAAAAACCGATGGCAATGCTCATCGACAATACCGTCATCGCACCGAACAGCAGCAGGTTAATGCGCCAGCTCATGGAGTTGTTGGGCTGAAGAAGAATCGTGCCTTCTTTACAGCGAGGGGCGAAATCGCATGTGACCATTGTTTGATCCCTGTTCTCAGTCCCCGTGGTTTTGATGGCATTTTATGCTGAGGGACGGTTGGTCAGTGTCCATTCGACAGACAATGATTATCCAAAAAGTGTGAGTGATTATAGTCCATGTACCCGGGGACGGTTTCCTTGCCTTGGCCGCCAGTCAATCCCTGAGACCAAACACCCTCTGGCCGGCAACAAGCCAGCGCTGGCCGACCAGGAAAACAACGGTGATCGGCAGACCACAGAGGATGGCGGCAGCAGCAAAGTCACGCCAGGGGAGCGGATCCAGTTGCAGGTAGCGCCTCAGGCCAACGGTCAGGGTCAGCTTGTCGGTACTGTTGAGTAGCACTGAGGCCGCCGGAAATTCGGTGATGCTGGTGATAAAAGCCAGGGTAAAAGCCGTCACCAGAATCGGTATGGAGGTTGGTAACAGTATGTAACGCAGCGTCTGCCAGACATTGGCACCAGCAATACAGGCCGCCTCTTCGGGCGACTTGTCGATGGTTGCCAGATACCCTTTGAGCAGCCAGAAAGGCAGAATAACTCCTCCCAGGTGGGCAAGGGTGAGCGACCACAGGCTATCCAGACCCAGCCAGCTGGCGTAGTAGCCAAGCTGGTCAAAGAGCGAGTAGATGCCGGTCAGAGAGAGCACAGGGGGGAACAGGGGCAGGATTATCATAAGCGCAAGCAGTGCTCGCTTGCCGGGCAGGCGCAGGCGGGCACAGGTGTAGGCACCCGTTGTCGTAAAAGTCACTATCAGTATTGAGCTGATGGTGGCTACTTTGACCGAATTCCACAGCCAGAGCAGTACCGGAAAAGGAGGGTCGATGACAGTGCCATCGGCTTGTTCCCACGGGATGCCCAGGGCCAGATACCAGTGCTCAAGAGTGACATGTCGGGGTAGCAGCGAGTCGGTGGCCATATTGCCAGTTTCCAGAGAAGCCAGAATCAGCATGACCAGAGGGGACAGGGTGATCAGCAGAAATAACCACATCGCCAGGCGGGCAGCCCAGAGCCGGCGGTG
>JAQFVO010000872.1 GCA_027942505.1 Endozoicomonas sp.
TTTTTATCAGCTGCCCTGATCACCCTGTAGGATTTCGGTAAATCGACTGCGTTAACCACATTGATCCGGTTAAATTCACTGAAAGGAATGCCGCCTACTGAAGCATTCCTGGCTTGCAGTATGGCTAATTGTTTCTGCCAGTCCCGGTCACTCAGCCGGGGAGAAAAAAGCTGCTCAAGGCCAGGAATTACAGGGTTGTCACTGTCATCCAGCGGTTCCTCGGTAGTACAGTTGGCAGCCTTTCGCGGGTGAAGGAATTCAAGGAATGTTTCAGAGGGTTTCCGTCTGGCTGGAACTTTGAGTGAGGGAGCAATTTCATCCTCGACAGTTATGACGGATTCGTTATGTAACAGGAGTTTGTCAGGGGTGTGGGTGCAGATAGTTCGACCTTTCCCGTTGACAGCTTGATAAGGACCAGGATGGACAGGATCCGAATCCGAAGCGTTGTCTCGAACTGCCTGAATATCTGGTGTTTTGGAAATGAACATAAAATGAGATCTCTATTAACAAACGGAAAATTATCGTGAATCATAGATGCCTCAGAAAGCCTGTCCATTTTTTTGCTATTCAATTCCCAGAGAAAAATGGGATACCTTAAATTTCTCGACTGAGAAAATGGTTGTTCTCATTTTTTTCTCCCTTCTGTTCAGGCCCTTTTGCAACAACCGCTAAAGCGTTTTTCTCCTCGGAGTCTCGAATCTGTTCAGGTTTCAAGGCCTGACACTAACTCTTTCGGTTAATCTTTTGGTTCTGTTTTCAGATGTGGTGCCGGGCGGCGGGATTTAACAGCATTGACATTATTGATTTCCATGTCTGTTGCCATTCCTCCAACAATAGCCATACTAACAGTTACCGTAACCGCAGTCAGAACAAAAGAAGTTACACCTGCTGAGTTTCGCGATCTTTTTGCGCGAGAATAATCCTTTACCCAGTTAACTTCATCGCTGGTAAGTCTGGGAATAATTTTCTTGGCACCGTGACGGGCAAGAATTTGTGCACATCGACTCCCTTTTTGTCTTGCGGCGAAGCTGTACGCAGTATGGTACTTATCAAAATGAAAGCCACTCATATGGATAGGCAGGGTCACAGTGGTTTCCAATTTAGTTCCCGGTTGTTCAAGCAGTGCGGTAACGTAGGATGCATTTTGATTTTTACAGGCAAGCATCAACGCCGTCATCTCACTACTGTTAACCCATTCATCGCCAGTGAAGGAATTTGATTCATACAGGTAGCGGATTATATCTGCATTATCTGGGTGCTTTGTGTTTATCAGGTCAGCCAGCAAAAACGGGGGTATTTCGTCCCTGCTATGGTCGATCATTAGTTTTGCAGTTCGTAATTCTGTTTTCGTAATGGCGTAGTCACGTAAAGAATAATTACGGTTATGAGCCAATTGCTGTTTCACATCAGCACCGTTTTCCAACAAGCATTTGATGGTTTCGTGCAAGGGGTCATTGCGATAGTCGGTATTGTCCACAGAAATAATGGCTTCTTGAATGGCATCATTGCCACATTTGTTCTTTTCATCAAGGTTTACCCCGAGAGTTACCAGTGTCTTGACCAAATTTGACAGGTGTGCCCGGACAGCCAGGATAAGGGGTGTGTCACCGGTTTTTTCATCTTGGTGATTGATATCTATGCCAGATTCTCTCAGAAATGCTTCAACTTCCATGTCCTGAATGACAATGGCTCTTCTGTGAAGCTTCGGGCCATGCTTGCCAGTGATAAACCAAGTAAATATTTCCCCGTCTGATGGCACTGTGTCCTGAGCTGCAATCCGATAGGTCCACGGCTGTTCGTTGGCTGGCAGGCAGGCAGGTGTATTCAGAAATATGATTACCGTTGGTCACTTGAATCAAACATCTGATAGAAAAATAACTACTTAAATCTTCAGAAGGTTCAATAATGATTTAAGGTCTAAATTAGCTGTGTGAACCGATGGGCAGTTTAATTCTGCCTTACTGGTGCGGCATATGCGGCGAAATGCAAAGCCAGGGATTGGACAATGAAGTATTTGAATGGTGGTTATTGCAACAAAAGACTTTGTCGGGGCCTTTTTCCCAAAAGCGTTATCTTGTCTGAGTGCCAGTCTCATCCTTTTCGTTATCTTAACTCTCCTTTTCGTTATCTTAACTCTCCTTTTCGAATCACCAGGAACTCTGGTGTCTCACTGGTTGAACTCTTGGTGTCGTTGTTTGTAATGGCCATTTTAATCACGCTGTCTGCACCTGATATGCGGACTCTGATCGTCAATAATCGCGTTGATAACGCAGCCAGTGAGCTTTTCAGCAGTCTCATGCTGGCCAGGTCAGAGGCGGTAAAACGTCAGCGTACCGTGTCACTGTGCAGTACTGTTGATCAGTCGA
>JAQFVO010000909.1 GCA_027942505.1 Endozoicomonas sp.
CGGGCAGCGGGAGGCGGGCAGCGCCCCTGGAAATGTGGAAGTTATTTCTGGACAACTCCTTAATGTCCACCCTGAGAGTCACTGCAAATATCATAATAACCGTACAAGCTCTGCAGGTCTGGAACTGTCCAGACCAGACTCAGTATCTCCGCCTGAGCCGTGCATGGTTTTACGGCGAAGCGGGTAACTAAATGGACAGGAATCAGTTCGTTAATTGGCAGTAAGATAATTTTCATTTTTGTTATCAGTGGAAAGAAAAAAAAGACACCTATTTTTCATCGAGATTTTATGATGTTCTGTTTTGACGCAAGAATGACGGGGAGGGGGAAAAGTCAGGGTTTAAGGGAAATGGCAATTAAGAAATGACCACAGACTCCGTTGCCATCCCGTACATGGATTATTCAGGATCCACCACACAGGGAGGCGAATGCCCGGACAGATAGCTATCCCTGCCAGTTGGGTTCCGTACAATCCCTGTACACAGTGACAGCACAGTCACTCGACATTTTGCGACAAGCTCCTTCCGAGAAAAGACAGCTGTATCTCATAATTCAGGCCATCAAGAATAAATGCTCAATGTCTACTGCATGAATCCGTCGCCACCAATCCCCAGAATGACAGTTCCTCTGTTTCACCCAATCTCCAGAATGGCCACATGGGCTTCTCATCTTCAACATTTCCTTTGCAGGTAACTTGTAGCGCCCGACCAGAGGGATGGAATTGAAATCGCTTCACTTCGCGCTGGAATGGCAACTGGCTCTTCTCCTGCCAATCACCGTGTCTGTCTGGCGCCATCAACACCAGTGACTCATCATCCTGGTCGACAAAGGCAAGAATGCTGCCATCACAATTGAAGCGTGGATGATAAATGCGGGCATTAATATCCTGCCAGGTCCACTGACCGTTCTTTTGCTGCCAAAGCCCTCTTTTACCAGACTCTGTTTCACAGATAATGGTCTTTGCATCCGGGCTGATCCGTGGCCAAAAAGTACACTGATGACCAAACTTATGCTGACACTCCCACCGACCACTGTCTTGTAATGCCCATACCTCGACACTTTCATCGTTCACCAGCACAAGCACAGAAGAGTCAGCGGCATAATTAATGACCGAACAATTCATATGTCTTATGCGGTATTTCTGATAGGGAGTTGCTTGCAGCGCAGGGGTCCAGTTATTGTCCTCATTCAGGGTCCAGACTTCAAATTCAAACTTGGCACAGATGGTCAGATGCTTGCCATCGGGGCTAAATTCAGCCTTAAGTGGGTACTGAGCCTTCAGTTTATTGGTAAATTTGGTAATTCGCTGTTTTTCACCCCACTGCCCCTGGTTATCCAGGGAAAACAGCATGACAAAAAAATCTTTCCGCCCATAGTCGGCATAGTAGAGGAGATCATGGTCTTCCCCGGTGTGCTCAAACCAGGCAATAAAGTGACAACAGTCCGGACTGAACGCCAGCTGCCACTCACCAAACCCGAGATTGACGCCACCCGTTTCTAACCAGCAACCGTCAGCATTTTTACTCATAAGGGCGAGATTGCTCCTGCCCTCGTTGCCATCACAAGCCAGGGCCAGATGGTTGCCGTCAGCACTGAAAATGGCTGTATCGTATTTCATGCAGCGGCCCCGGTTCATCCACAGCCCATCAACTCCACGGCCAAGAATTGAGCCATACCTGCCCTCGGTCAAACACACCACGCAACTGCCATCATCAGAGTGCGCAATCCTTGCATCATACTCCCAATCGAATTTACGTAGCCGGTGACCAGGATCCCGAACAAGATCGTCAACGGTCAACTCTTGTGCTTTTACCCAGTCACCAGGGGCTTTTCTTTCATAAACGTGTATCGGATTGGCCACATCAGCGTCGCCGTTGTGTAGAACAAATAAGAAATTGGGATCCTGTTGGCCACCGTATTGGCCGAAAACATTGCAATCAAAGGCAAAACTCTTAACAAAGGAACCGTTTTGGTCGGCCTCCCAGACTTCTGTCTGTCTGGTTTTACGGTCCTGGACCAATAACCGGCTATGATCCCTGTTCAGGCTGTATCTGGAGAGCCGATCAATGGTTAATTGAAACAGCTTCTTACATTGAATGGCACTGGTTTCTGTTGTCTGTTCTGGCAGTGAAACCATGTCTGTAGTCAAACGCTGCCGTTTGGGTTGATACGTTGCGGTGTTTGGGAGTGAACTTAGCCGGGCGGCTCCCGCTTTAGCAGAGACCTTATGCCCTGCCATATAACGTAAGGGCTGACCAGAAGGTGTGCTGCTCAACGGGCAAGAAGCATCACCACTGTGTATCTGCGTGCCTGAACGTAATAACACTGTTAACCCTGCAAAAAACCTGATTGAAACGGTCAATCTAGATCATACCAACAGACTTTCAACTAACCAGACAGTCAAATCGGTCGAACAATCTCCGCCGGCTCATCCTGAAACTGCATTTTGTGTAATTTAGCGTAGTGCTTACCC
>JAQFVO010000948.1 GCA_027942505.1 Endozoicomonas sp.
GGATAAAAAGTCAGTGCAACAGCTGGCCGCACACATAGTCGGCGCTGCCCCCCGGGCACGGCAGCGGTTCCTGGCACAGCGACTAAGAGTCAATCGGAGGGAGGTCGGGCAAAAACGCTTTTATAACGGCAACGTACGCTCAACCCTGAGAGATACCCTGATCGCCCACCGGCCGTCACTCAAGGAAAATACCATCATCAGCAAAACGGTAGGGACGCTGGAGAGCCAGATTTCCTCTGCTCTTGTGGCGGAGCAGACAGATCAACAGAAATCACAACAGATCGGTGAAATACTGGCCGCTTGTTTTATTACACCGAAACCGGACAGAGAGGAAAGCTTCTGTAAAGCATTTTCGCAATTATCCGCCTGCGATAGGCCAAGAGCAGAAGCTTCGGTTTCAAACGGGACGGGGTACAAGCATCTGTTACCAGAGCACTGCCAGGATCTACCCGACGTCCTCGTTGCCGGGCAGCGCCATACCCGGGCCAGGCAGGAGCGGCGTCTGGTGCAGTTGGCCCGGGCGGTTGAGGAACACCCCATCGTATTCCTGCAGGGCGAAGCCGGGGTCGGCAAGAACTTTTTAGCCCAGGCCGTTGCTGCCAGGGCCGGTTATCCAGCCTGTCAGGTGATTCAGCTCGGGCCCAACCAAACCTCAGAAACACTATTTGGCGGGCAAAAGCTGGTCGATCACCCAACCAACAATGGGGATCACTACACTGAATTTCGGGAAGGGCCACTGCTGCAATGGGCATCATCGATCAATCCCGCTGTGCTGGTGATGAAGAATGCCGACCAGGCGCCAATGGGCCTGCTTGCACCCCTGGCCGGTTTAACCCGGCAGCCGCGGGTGCTCCATTATCAGGGCCGGGAATACCGGCTCAGCGAAAAGCACCGAATTATTCTCACCGGTCATCCGGAACATTATCCGGGTCGACACCTGGATGACGCGTTAAAATCAAGGGTCCCCACCTTCTTTTACAACCCCTTGCCCGATACCGTGCTGGTCCGGGCCATCATTCTGCCCAACCTGCCAGAGACATGGCCTGATTCGCTGAAACAACAGGCGTGTGAGCGGATATTAACCCTGTTTAACCACTTCCGGGAGCTGCTACAGGGGATTTGACCACGCCTAGAGATATCACCGATGTGC
>JAQFVO010000957.1 GCA_027942505.1 Endozoicomonas sp.
CACTGCCACGAGAATTCGCCTGGCTGGAGTACAGAGCAGTCACTGGCTAAAAAGCGCGGGTCGGCGCTTGCGCATAAGCCGGACAGGGCGGGTTGGTTTTCTGTCACCCATCGGTTGTCGACCACAGTGTTCAGCGAGGCAATGCCTTGTATCGTACCCCGGTTGTCACCAGCTGCCAGGCCGGAGCTGTTGTCTTTATTGCGGGCGGAGCCATCCACCGTGATGAAATTGTGGATCTCTCCGGTATTGATGCCGACGCCAACGCCGGTTTTGGCGCTGTCTCCCAATGTGACAACAGTGCATTTTACAGAGGTGATTTCCTTAGCTTTGCCAGACAACCACCCGGTGATCACCCCGGCAGAGGCCTCTTCACCTCCAGTCTCCACCAAACTATTGACGCAGAACATGTTGCTGACTAGACCCAGACTGCCAACCTGCCCCCCGCCGATGCCGGCAAATCCTTTTACTTTGGTAGTAAGAGCGCGGCTGTTGACAACAGTCAGCTGATCCATATCGCCGTTGACAATGCCACCACCAATACCCGCTGATCCATTGCTTCCTTGTGTCATGGCTCCAGAACCGATGACGCTCATGCGCTCTATTGAACTGTTAGGCATAGCAATGCCTGCACCGATCCCGGCATCTGCCTGAGGGAGTACGGCAATGCTCTCACTGCCGTTTACCAGCAGATCTTTTATCTGGCCTTGCAACAGACCTGTACCGATGCCTGTTGGCGAGCCTCTGCCAAAACTGCGGACCTGACAGGCAGAAACGTTTACCTCTCTGAGCTGGCCATCAATCCGGCCACCGACCGCACCCGTGGCGGTGTAACTCCCGAGGCTCCTGACATCACATTCACGCAAGTCAACACCGCTAATCAGGGCTGAATGGTGCTGGTGACCTACCAGGGCCCCTGTCGCGGTCAGGGCGTATTGATCACCATCGGCCCGATTTCTGATTTTGGCCCGCTCTACCTGAATATCACGGGCGGTGGAGAACGGCGCCATTGTACAGGCCAGTACACCCTGGGCTGGCAGGCTATCTTCAAAAAAGGTGATGTTGTAAAGGCGCAGGTTGCGTACCACGCCATGGCGCCCGATCTCGCTGAACAGACAGGTTTGCAGGCCGCTGATGGTGTGGCAGCCACCGTCGTAGTGACCGGTGAAAAGTGCGCCAGGCGTTTTGGTCTCATGACTGAAGCTGTCGTTTTGAAGGTAGTAGGCATCTGCCGGGTAGTTCTCATCCTGACCGATTCTGCTCAGTGTTTCGCTGCTGTGCACCAGTATCGGGTCTTGTGACGATCCTCGCTCGCCATGCGTTCCGACAGCTGCTGCACCGGCCAGATTATCCAGGGCAACCAGCGCAAGGGCAGCACCGGCTGGGACGGAAATGGCAGCAGGTG
>JAQFVO010000967.1 GCA_027942505.1 Endozoicomonas sp.
TACCAGAAAGTGCTGAATAATCCCCGACTACGGGCCTGCATCGGCATTGAGCGGATCTGGGAAGAGTACGCCTGGACTGAGTTGCACAAGTTCGATGACTGCCTCAGAACCCGGATCATGCCGATCTCGCTGCGCGCAGATGCTGAGCAGTGGATCAAGGACGCACGCGAACTGTTCATTTTGCCATCACTGGCCTACTGTCTGGGGTTGGACCAGATTCACCTGCACATCAAACCTGAAGCAGTACAGGAAGGTGCTTTACGCCTGGTAGCACAGCCGGAAGTGGCACAGCCATCCGTTAACCAGGAGGTCCGCTTCAGACTGCGCTGCCTGTTCAGCTCTATGGGCCACACCTACAGCCTTTCGGCGATGGCCTGCCCCGATCAGGCAGGGCAGCTTATGCAAAGCGCTCGTAAATGGTATGGGTTCAAAACTATTGACCCGCTCTATGTTCGCAAAACCAGAACTGCGCAAGAGGGTAACTCTTGCGGCGATGGTTTATAGGTAACTACTTAGGAGTTGTCTTTAAATAAGTTCTACATTTCAGGACGCTATCCGCCGCCCGCAAAGGTCCAACCGATTGTGCTTTTGCGGGCAGCGGGAGGCGGGTAGCGTCCAGACCCGTATCAGCCAATAACCCTTATCCCCGGGTGGTCACCATGGAAAAGAACATTAACTTCCCCTCATTCACTGCTGCATCCGCCAGTCATCCCCGAAGAGCTGAACAGAACACTAAACAACCCTCAGCAGATTCCCTTGCTCTGCACAACATCGGACCAACCCAGCCACCAGAGCGGGCCATTGAAGTAAGAACTGCGACCTCAGTGGCAGCTGCCAGTGAGAACCAATGTGAACACTGTATCAGCACGGACCAACAACCGCTCAGCTTTGAAGCATTGGTGGACGATCTGCTGGATATCCCTATGGACCAGTATATCCAGCTCAACCCCACCATCATGCCCAGACTTGAGGACTCCTATAAAAAGTGTCTGAATAAATACCGCAAGGACCCCGAAGTCATTAGCATCATCAAAATCAAACACCTGTTAAACCGGGCAATATACGACTGGCAAATCAATCATGACCGGGAAAAAACCAGAAAACAATTGGTGTCACTGCACAACTATGCCAGGAAAACAGTCTGTCTTTACCTGGAAAGCTGGATGTTAATGAAGGTTTTTAAAGATATTCTGCACGGTAAACCAGTTAGGAATGACGATAAAATTCAATTACTGATGGTCTTGAATGAAAAAACACCAGCGGGACGGATTGCCGGATTTCATCCTGATTGTTTATCAACGTTTGACCTGATGTCGCTCAAAAGCTTTTACTATCTCGAAGCCCTGCCGGTCTTAAATGGTGGGGCCAATGTTGAAAGGGGGTTAAAATTCCTCTACCGCAATGTCACTATTCATGAACAAAACTACCTTTTTTTTTCCCCTATCAGCTTCAGTGCGCTCGATTACGTAAGGCTTGTCCCTGACGATTTGATCGACAAGCTTGATGAGCAGAAAATAGAACTGCCAGCCAGCGTGCCGGGCAATGTTATGCAGGTGTTCATCATGTTTTTCTTGCACAAAGACATTGAGAAATTCAACCGCTGGCTGGCAGGCTACAGACATTTCGACCACGTCAACTATGCCCAAGTAAAACAGATCATTTTCCAGTTCCTCCAGCTGCTGTTGGACACCGAGGCAAACTTATTAACGCCCCAGGCGATCACTTCGGCAAGAAAGGTGATGTGTGATCTATTGGATGGCTACGAAAAAACCTGCCGGGGGGACAATACCAAATTCATCCCCCTGATCACTTTCTTACGCGCCGAGATGATTCGGACTGAGCGTAAATCAATGTCGAGGTTGGCCATCGCGAAAGTGGCCCGCCTGTATGAAGATGTTGCCACTGGCTTTCCCAATCACTTAACCAGCGCCTACGACTATTACCGCCAGGCAGGCTTATTGCGCAAGGCCTCAGAAGTTGCCGCCCGATACGCCGGTTACTGGGAAGGCACCGATGATCTGCTGGTCGAATACTGGAGCGATATCAGTGTCCGGGATTGTCAGAGCGCCACTTCACCCCATGAAAGGACGAAAGAACCAGCAAAGGCTGGTTACGATATTGACACCATTTTGCAACAATTGTCCGAAGAGAGCCCGCTCGAACCACAGCGGGAAACATCCAGAAAAAAAGGCCGGCAAAAGCGCAAAGCCCGCCTGTCGGGCAAAAACAGTCAGCAACAAACTGCCCTGCATCACGGCGCAGACGAAGCCCAGCCAGTCACGGCAGAAAACGACAAAACCAGACTATGCAAGCCTGTGATCAAAGCACTGCCCTTTGCTGACAACAAAGCTATGATGATAAACTCTTCAACTCTTCAAACCATCTTCTGTTCCTTAATTCACACTTTGAAATTAATGGATCTGTCTGCAAAATTTATAGGCCCCAGTATGGTAATGCTGGTACATAAAGTAGCTGAAAGCTAAGAAGAGTGCTGCCAATAAGAAAAATTAACAACTCTAAGTAGCTTCTACTATTAAACTCATTCAACCAGGGCAGTATTGTTCCCTCACCACTCCCACGAAAACATTCCACGTGTCTGGCAACCTTTTAGAATTATAGTGACACAAAGCAGAACTGCTTAATGACATGTAAATGTGAGTCAGATAATAATTATTGTACGCTTAATGCTTTCCAACCATCTACCAGATGGGCCTTTGATTAAAAGAAAATGGCCACAAGTTAAGTGTCGTTGGAATTGACCCAAAGAC
>JAQFVO010000987.1 GCA_027942505.1 Endozoicomonas sp.
GGCTGGAGTTCACTTATGAACCACCCGTGTTGCGGCACTTTACCGCCCGCCTGAAAGAGGTGTAAATGCGATAAAACGGTAACTGTTCTGAGTCTCCATAAAAACACCAAAGAGATGCCCGCCTGATTCGGTGGGCGAGGGAGAAACCGTGAGTGATCATCAGTCAACAGGCCCGCATAATAACAAGCAACCGTCACTGCTTGGCGGTATCTGCATCATTGCCAGCGTTTGTGTGGGGGCCGGAATGCTCGGCCTGCCCAGTGCCGGGGCCGGCGCCTGGACGCTGTGGTCCATCGGGGCAATCACTCTGACCATGATGGTGATGACGCTCTCGGGCTGGATGCTGCTCGAAGCGTTCAAGCATTATGACCTGAGAGTCTCTTTTGATACGGTTACCCGGGATCTGCTCGGGACGAGAGTTAACTGGTTCAATAATCTCATGGTCTATTTTGTTGGCGGGATTCTGCTTTATGCCTACATCTCCTCGTCCGGACAGATTATTCACGATGTGCTCGGCATCAATGAAAAAATTGCCTCAGTACTCTTTGTGCTGGTTTTTTCCGCCGTGGTCTGGCACTCGACCCGGGCGGTTGATCGTATCTCGGTGCTGCTGATTGCCCTGATGGTCATGACGTTTGTCTTTGGTATTTCCGGGCTGGCCAGCAATGTCGATATGGCCACGCTCTTTGCCAGCCACGGCGGCAATGCATCATTCGCCATGGCCGTACTGCCGGTGGCGCTGACCTCTTTTGGCTATCATCATTCAGCGTCGTCCATGCGGGCTTACTACGGTGAGGAGCGCAAGGCCAGCCACGCCATTGCCGGCGGTACCCTTATCGCCCTGGCACTTTATGTACTGTGGGTGATCAGTATTTTTGGTAATCTGCCCCGTGAGCAGTTTGGTCCCGTGCTTGAAGACGGCGGTAACGTTGACGCTTTGCTCAGCGCCCTGAGCTCGGTCATCGCTTCTGACAAGGTGGCCGGAGCGATTAATGCCTTTTCCATGGCAGCCATTCTGTCGTCGTTTATTGGCGTGGGTCTGGGGGTGTTTGACTTTCTTGCTGATTTTTTCCACTTCGACGATACCCGCCAGGGCCGGGCAAAAAGCTGGCTGGTGACGTTTATTCCTCCGTTGTTGCTATCACTGCTGTTCCCTTTCGGGTTTGTCGTGGCAATCGGTTATGCCGGTGCTGCGGCAACCATTTGGACCTGCATTATTCCGGCGCTGCTGGCCCGCAAGACCCGGCAGAGATTTCCCGATGACAGAGGTTTCAAAACACCCGGTGGTCAGGCGATGATTTGGTTGACCATCACTTTTGGTGTGCTGACTGCGGTTTTTCATTTCTCGTCCATGATGGGGGTATTGCCAGTGTTTGCCGGGTAGCAGCGAGCCTCCTGGCTGAACAACGCTTTTCAGACAGACAGTACTGGCTCTGGAGCTGCACAATTGCTATAACTCTGCGAAGTTATGGAAACTAACGGATCAAAAACCATGTCCAGCCTGGAAAGCCTGCTAGAGAATAACAGTCAGTGGTCCAAGTCCATCCGCGAAGAGCACCCTGGCTTTTTTGAAAAGCTCTCTGAGCAGCAGGCACCTAAGTACCTGTGGATTGGTTGCGCTGACAGCCGGGTACCGGCCAATGAGATTGTCGGCCTGATGCCTGGTGAACTGTTCGTTCATCGTAATGTGGCCAACGTGGTGGTGCATACCGACCTGAACTGTCTGTCAGTGCTGCAATACGCGGTTGATTACCTCAAGGTTGAGCACATCATCGTTACCGGTCATTACGGCTGTGGTGGTGTACGCGAGGCCATGAACAATAACAAACTGGGCCTGATCGACAACTGGCTGCGTCATGTGCAGGACGTGCGCAAAAAACATTCTGCACTGCTTGAGCGGTCGGGCAGTGATGACGAACAGTTCCAGCTCATGTGTGAACTGAACGTGTTGGAGCAGGTGCTCAATGTTTGCCAGACAACTGTTGTTCAGGATGCCTGGGATCGTGGCCAGGGCCTGATGGTACACGGTTGGGTGTATGGCCTTAAGGATGGCCTGGTCAGAGACCTTGGGCTGAGCGTTTGCTCCAACGATGAGGTTGATACCAAATACCCGCTGGCGCTGGAAAGTGTTGCCAGTATGTCACGTTAACTGTTGATGTTGCATACATATGTGATCAGTTTGGGGGGCAACGGCAGCCGTGGTGCATTGCTGATCAGGCTCTCGCCCTGTTTACGGCACTTGAGGATCGTCTGGCGAATACACAGCCGACAAGCAGCTTGTAGTGGTACGATCGGGCCAAGCTCTTTGGCCAGCGTTACTACAGCAGCCATTGGGGCTATGCTTCTGCGGCCAAAAAATTTCACGTATGAATCGGGCTCTGGCACAGTGACTCGGGCGCCGTGTTGGTGTAGCAAAGACATGATGTTGAGCCGCCCGCACGACGCGGCGGCCCCGAACGGTGTCAGGCTGCCAACATCGGCAAGATTTGGATCAGCGCCACCGTTGAGTAGCACTTCCGTCAGTTGCCAGACCAGGTCCTCCTGATCCTTAAAGCCCTGATTATCCGGATCATAACCCTTTGGCGGGATACTGATGACCAGCGGCAGGGTGGCGTTGTGATCCCCATCTCGATCTTGTTCCCCGTTCGGGTCAATACCTGCCTTGATCAGCTGAATCATCACATCAGTATTTTTACTGTCAATAGCCGCACCCAGTAAACCTGACAGCCAGCCACCACGGTCAACCCCGGCACCATGGCTTAACAGCAATCGAACCATCTCTGTATGGTTGGCGGTAATGGCCTGGTGCAGGGGGGACTTGTTGTCGTCAGTTAGCGTATTAACAGGGGCACCGGCAGCCAGCAGCTCTTGGGCAAGAGTCTGATCACCGTTGCGGGCCGCGTAGTACAACGCGGTCTTGCCTTTGTTTGACTCTGCCGCCGGATCGGCCTTGGCCTGCAACAGTTGAAGTGCAATTGCTGTCTGTTGTTCATCGCTGGCCGAAATCAACGGTGTATTGCCCTTCCGGTCAGCGAGATTTGGATTGGCACCGGCGGCCAAAAGCACATTGACAATGTCCGGGTGACCGAAATTGATGGCCAATTGCAGGGGCGTGGTCATTGGTTCTGACTCGAGCCATAGCCCTGGAATCAGGTAATCAGGATCATTTTCACCATCAGCTCCATCGGCATCAGCATTGCTCAGCAGTTCTTCAAGTGCTTCAACCCGATTATGGATGATGAAGCTAATCACGGGCAACCTCCCACCACTTGTCAGCCATTGCTGTTTGCTCAGGAAAACAGCTTGATGCCTTTGAAAGAAATTTTTCTTTTAGGTTCCATGCTGCCGTTGCGAACCCGGCAGAGAGTGTTGCAAAAGGCTCTGAAAAGAAGGAAACCACGAAGAGCACAAAGAAGAGCTTTTCTTTTCCTTTGTGGCCTTCGTGTTCTTCGTGATTCAAGGCTTTTTATGCTTTTTGCGACAACCGTCACCGGCCGCCAAATGATCCGGTGAGAAGACAGTTTATGCATATTCTGGAAGTGGCTTGTCTCGAAGCTAAAGCTGACAC
>JAQFVO010000946.1 GCA_027942505.1 Endozoicomonas sp.
ACTGTATAAAAACACAGATACCACTATGTTCAAATTAACCAAGCGCCAGACAGAAATACTTGACCTGATCAAGTCACATATTGAAGAGACCGGCTTTCCGCCGACCCGGGCAGAGATAGCACGCACCTTCGGTTTTCGCTCACCCAACGCCGCGGAAGAACATCTGCGCGCCCTGGCACGCAAGGGTGCCATTGAAATCACGCCCGGCGCCTCCCGGGGTATCCGCATACCGGGTGCAGAGCCCGCCGGCCTTCCCATTGTAGGTCAGGTTGCCGCCGGCAGTCCGATTCTTGCCCAGGAACATATCGAAAACCATCTATCCATCAACCCGGAGTTATTTTCACCCAGGGCTGACTTCATGTTGCGCGTCATAGGTATGAGCATGAAGAACATTGGTATTCTCGATGGCGACCTGTTAGCTGTACACAAAACCTCAACCGCAGTAAACGGTCAGATTGTGGTGGCAAGAATCGACGATGAAGTGACCGTAAAACGGTTTGAGCAGGTCAGGAACAAGGTATTTCTGCACCCCGAGAACGAGGCGTTCCAGACCATTGAAGTGGATCTCAACGTCGACGCCTTCGCCATTGAAGGGCTGAGCGTGGGCATTATCCGTAACTGATGGATTCCAGGGAACTGATATGCAACCATCGAGTTCACCTTGCCAGCAAAACAGCAAAGCCGGCCTCCCCGGGGACGATACAGCCAGTTTTATTGATGAGCTGATCCTTTCCGGGCCCGGGCCAGGTCGGTTTTTAAGGTCGGTTCTGAACGAGCTGGCCAACGAGCAGGACGAGCGCTGGCTAACGCTGATACTGTCCGACAAAGACACCATAAACTGGCTGAAATCTTCTGGCATCAGCAGACACCGCCTGCTAGTACTCAACAGCTCGGTACAGACAGACTCATTACAACTCACCTGCAAAGCGCTGGCGTCGGGCACCAGCCACACCGTGGTCAGCTGGATCAACTCACTGGACAGCAACGCGCTTTCGGAGCTTGAGTCCGCGGCGCGTTCAGGTCAATGCCAGGGGCTGGCCGTCAGAAACCGGGAAATAAACCAGGAATACTGTGCAAACGTCTAATGCAGAACCCGATGATCAGGAATGTACTCTCCGGCATCGGGCTCTACTTTGCGTCCCACTTCAGCAATGCAGGTATCAAGCATTGCCTTGGCAATTTCAACCTGATCCCCCTGCAGAAACTCCAACAACTCCCGGGAGAAGGACATGGTCACCAACGGCTCTGAATGCTCTTCATCGCTGCGACGCAAGATGATCTCGCCCGAAGGCAACTCAACAATTTCAAGAAACGACGCTGACATAATAAACGACACCGAAACTAAGATACTGACAATTAAGGGGGACGTGCCCGGGGAGTTGATGGACGTCGAATTACCAAATCCCTGTGCAGTCAATATTCTAAATAAAGAGCCTGCTCCAAGCGCAGCCTCCCCTCGTGGGCTTTTATACCATTCAGGCTATTGCCTTACTATCCGACGCACCACCACTGATGGAAAAATACAACAGAAAAAAGTTGCTGGTTAACAATAAAGCAAAAATAAAACAACAGGACTCAAAAGTCCTGTTGTGTAGGCGGGATAACTCTGGCGACTATTTGTTGGACTGGCGTTTTTTGGTCTGTTTCTCATGCCAGCTTCCCTCTTCGTAAGTGGCACTCCAGCCAGTCGCCTTACCATCCTGCTCAGACATAACGTACTGCTTCCCCGTTTTGCGACTGTAACGGATAATCGCCGGATTACCGTCCGGGTCATGACGGGGAGCGTCCATCAGGTAGCCATACTTGGGATCAATAAACGCCTGGTGTGGCAGCAGTTCCGCCACCAGAGGCGCTCGGGTTTCACGGTTGCGCGGGAACTGGCTGGCGGCCAGAAACAACCCTGAAGCGCCGTCTCGCAGAACATAATGATCATCAACCTTGATGCACTTCAACTCGGGCATGACCACCGGCTCCATTTTGGGCGGCGCAGGCTCACCGCTGCGGAGCAACTTGCGAGTATTCTTGCACTCGCTGTTGGTACAGCCAAAGTACTTGCCGAAACGGCCGGTGCGCAGCTGCATCTCACTACCACACTTGTCGCACTCAAGTACCGGGCCATCATACCCTTTAAGCTTGAAGCTGCCTTGCTCGACCACAAACCCTGAACAATCAGGATTATTACCGCAAACGTGCAATTTGCGCTGTTCATCGATCAGGTAGCTTTCCATGGCCGTAGAACATTTCGGACAGCGACGCATGGCTCGCAGCGCATTCACCTCAGCGTTTTCATCATCCGCCGCTTCCACCTCTTCTCCCGGCACCAGGTTAATGGTGGTTTTGCAACGCTCTTTGGGCGGCAGCGCATAACCTGAACAGCCCAGGAAAACACCGGTTGACGCTGTACGAATCATCATTGGTCGAGTACACGCAGGGCACTCAATATTGGTCAGGGATGGCTCGTTGGCACGCATGCCGCCCTTATCCTGTTCCGCCAGCGTCAACTGAGTGGTGAAATCGGCATAAAACTGATCAAGCACCTGTTTCCAGTTCTTTTCACCCTCGGCAATATCATCCAGCTGCTCTTCCATGCGCGCAGTAAACTGATAATTCATCAACTCATGGAACGACTCATTCAACCGATCGGTGACAATATCGCCCATCTTCTCAGCGTAAAACCGCCGGTTTTTCACCGACACATAACCGCGATCCTGAATGGTTGAGATGATCGAAGCGTAGGTCGATGGCCGACCAATTCCCTGCTTTTCCAGCTCTTTGACCAGTGCCGCCTCGCTGAACCGTGCCGGTGGCCGGGTGAACAGCTGTCTCGGGTCCAGCTGTTCCAGCGCCAGCGCCGCGCCCTCGGGTAAATCAGGCAGGATAAGATCCTCACCCTTGCGAGCCAGTGGCTTAAGCACCCGGGTATAACCATCAAACTTCAGGGTACGCCCCTTGGCCTTCAGCTGGTAACTGCCGGCATCAATAGTCAACGTGGTGCTGAGATACCTGGCCGGGGTCATCTGACAGGCAACAAACTGACGCCAGATCAAGTCATAAAGACGCTCAGCATCACGCTCCATACCGCTGAGTCCGTCGGGCATCAAGGTCACACTGGAGGGGCGAATCGCTTCGTGAGCCTCCTGCGCTCCCTCTTTGCTGCTGTACATATTGGGCTGGTCCGGACAGTACTGCTCACCGTAAGTGTTGCCAATGAAAGTGCGGGCGCTGTCCAGGGCATCCTGACTCAGATTGGTGGAGTCGGTACGCATATAGGTGATGTAACCTGCCTCATACAACCGCTGTGCCAGCATCATCGTCTTCTTGACACTGAAGCCAAGACGGGTACTGGCTGCCTGTTGCAGCGTGGAGGTAATAAACGGAGCTGACGGTTTGCTGTGAGTCGGCTTATCTTCGCGTTTGCTCAGGGCAAATTGCAGCTGTTGCAGTTGCGCCAAAGCAGTGTCAGCCTCGGCCTTGGTAGTGGGTTTGAAATTAATGCCATTGTTTTTGACCACCTGGAACCGGACCGGAGCGAAATCCGACGCCTGGAGGTCGGCGTAAATCTCCCAGTACTCCTCCGGCACAAAGCTGCGAATCTCGCGCTCCCGCTCAACCACCAGCTTAACGGCAACCGACTGAACCCGCCCTGCCGACAGCCCACGGGCAATCTTGGCCCACAGCAGTGGCGAGACCATGTAGCCCACCACCCGATCCAGGAACCGACGAGCCTGTTGCGCATCGACGCGATCCTGGTTCAGCTGCCCGGGGGCATCAAAGGCCGACTTGATCGCCTTTTTGGTAATCTCGTTAAACACCACCCGACGATAGCGTTGAGGATCGCCACCAATGGCCTGCTGCAAATGCCAGGCAATAGCCTCCCCTTCACGATCCAAGTCCGTTGCCAGGTAAATGGTGTCGGCATTCTCGGCCAGCCGGGCCAGCTCATCAACCACCTTCTCTTTGCCCGGCAGAATCTGATACTGAGCCTCCCAACCCTTTTCCGGGTTGATACCCATGCGGTCAATCAACTGTTCACGCGCCTTGATCTTCTTGCGCCGCTCACGCTCTTCAGGCGCCAGCTTGCGCGACTCAGCCGCAGCCTTGGCCCTGGCCTTGGTATCCACCGTCTTCTTCGGCCCACCCGCCGTCGGCAAGTCACGGATATGGCCAACACTGGACTTGACGACGAAGTCCTTGCCCAGGTACTTGTTGATTGTCTTCGCCTTGGCTGGCGATTCCACGATAACTAGCGATTTACCCATGCTGCCTAACACGTCCTGTCATCTGTTCCAATGTTCTGACCAGTAGAATCGGTGAGCGAACCAGGCGCTCGTGATACCGGATAAAGAGACTCACTCAAAGGGATGTCTGATCGTCAGAACAAGAAAAGCCGGGATAGAAATTGCTTCAATATATAAGGCGAAGTCAATAATCGGTCAAGGAAAACCATATTCCGCCAGATGGCAAAAAGCCACGTACATTCCCGTCACCCACCAGCACACCACCTGGTTTCTGGTACGTTTGAACACTATCTGGCTCAGATTTTCTCAACGACTTTTTGTTCATACCTCCCCGTTCTCAGGGGAGCTGATCAACATCATCGGGCTTTGTAACGCCACCCGCCGGCAAAGGCCAGCAGTTTTTCATGTTATTCAGTAACGGCAGAAATGGTGCAACACTTAACAGGGGTATCAACACAATGGCTTTACCCCCTTTCATCACCTTCTTCGCGCAGAGAAAAACATCGAACTTTTTCCGAATTATGAAGTCAAACAGGGGTGACTCCGAATAAGAACAACGCTGGCTACCGGCTCCTGAACCTGGTCAGTCATTAACAACAGCTACTTGTCAGTTGAATAGTAACTATGAATTCCATCCCCACATCAATCCCCCGGGC
>JAQFVO010001075.1 GCA_027942505.1 Endozoicomonas sp.
CCGGTGTTACCGGGAACAAAATGTCCGCCGGCTCCCCGATGAATCATTTCAGCTTTGTTGGTGAAAACAAACCCACCATTCTTTTGATAGTTGTGATCCTCAATGGTTTCCGGATGGGGTTCGTCTGGGGAATTCTTAATTTTCTTCCCGGTCTGCAGTCTACCGCCTGTATAAGTGGTTGCACCGGCAGGATTATTCTCTGTGGTGTTGTCTTCCATCGATACGACCAAGGTGTGGTCCCACCTATCCTTATGCCAGTCCGTTGGTGATAATTTATCAACCTTGGAAATGTAGTTTCGTACTATGAGCATCAGATTTACCTCAACAGAACGTCCCTCCCATGAAAATTCACGAGCCATGGTCTGCAGGCCATTGTTAACCAGTGCCTGAATTTCAGGTTGATTGACCAGAAGCCTGGAAGCAACATAATCCCGGTTGTCTACGGTTCCGTCATTATCAAACTCAACAAATTGTAAGGGCTTGTCAATCATTGCCAGAGAGTAACGCATACCGGGCGGACATAAATAGGCACTGCCAAAAATTTTGCTATCAGATTCTGTGTTAGTATCGAAGTGGTTAACCATGTAACCGCTGTCAGAATCAATGACCCTGTTGGCCTCTGACAGTATCCTCGGTTCAAACACCGGCGCAACGGATTTGAAGCGATCTCCAAATTTGACCAGAAATGGTTTGCTGGGCTCGACTTTCGAAAGTGTTCCCGATACTGGAGGAGGGGGTGTTACATTGCTGATTGAAAGCATGGCTGTAGTTATGACTTGGTAGATTTTTTAAGGCGGCTGTAACCTGTTAGAGAGAAAAATTGGAAAATAGTTCCAACGAATTTTGTTTCTTTAAAGATTGACTCTGCCGGGCTTCTAAGATCGCTCTCAGAACCTTTCTGCTTCATCACGCCTTCTCTGAACAATACCAGCTATGCAGCCTGATTTTCCCTGTTCCAGTCTGGGCGAGGACCCCACCTCGACGGCCCCACCAAGACCGTGCAGGTGAGGCTTTACGCGAAAAAATGGGTAACTAAAACGCAGAGAGTACCGCGATCAGCCCTGACACACTGCACACCAGCAACATGATCTGGCGTATTCGCTCCTTCTCCACCCGTTCGGCCACTTTGCCAGCTAGTTTGTGCCCTGCCAGCACTGCAGGAAAGAGCAACGCACCATAGCCCATCTGCTTGAGCGACAGCAGGCCATTGAATGCCAGCAATACCACTGAGATAGCACTGCCGATAACAAAAAACATGGCCAGGTTGGCCCGGATGCGGTTACCGCTCTCGTTTTGCAGCAATAGCGCCATAGGTGGCCCACCAATGGAGGCGGCGGTGCCCATAATGCCAGAACACAGACCGGCACCAAACAGCGTCACGGGAGTAGCGTTTAGCTTGTATGGGAACAGACTGCCAACCACCGCCAGCAACACCGAGCTGCCCAGCACCAGATTTAAATGCTCGGTGCTGATCATCGTCAAAACCAGCACTCCGAGTAGTGAGCCTGGCAACCGCCCCAACAGTGCATACCCCAAAATTGACCGGTCAATTTCACTGGTGTAGCGCCGGGCGGATAGCGCGCCGATGGCCATCCCGGAAATAATGAGCGGCCCTGGCACCAGTGCCGGATCAATTTGATAAAGAAAAGGGGCAGCCACCACCGCCATACCAAAGCCAATGGTGCCCTGGACAAC
>JAQFVO010001121.1 GCA_027942505.1 Endozoicomonas sp.
CCGGAGCGTGCGGGCAGAGCTTGTCAGCATCTTCCACCCAGCTAAAGGCGCCAGCCCCGGAGGTGTAGTCCTTACCAAAGGGGTTGAGTTCGATAAAATACACCGTAGAGGCACCGTCTCCGACCAGTGCCATGTCCATCACATAAGAGTCAGGCGTCTCGATCTGATCCCTGATATGGTCCCTAAAGTAAGCGCTTATTTTCTGGACAATGTCGGGAATGTTTCGCCCCGAAAGGTATTCATTTTTCTGATAGATGCACTGCTGAGAGATTGCGGTCATGTTTTTCTGGTGGACAAACACCCGAAACTCCAGATCCGGGTTGATGTTGACCCAGGGCATCAGATAGAGGGACAACTCGGTTTCCCGGCCCGACCGCCCCAGGGGCGAGTGTGAACGCTTGCTGGTCACCATCGACTCGAACACCTCTGCCAGACTGCGGTAGACCTTGTTCCCATGCTTGCCATACTTCAGCGATGCATAGTCGCTTCTGACAAAGCACTCACCCCGCCCCAGTGCTTCACGTAGCGGTTGAAAGCACCGCTTACTGGCCAAATCGTCAATATCCTCGAGGCAAGCACGGGACAAACCACCCCGCAAATGGTACACAGTCTGAAATTCAAGCAGTGCACTGACATCACCCGGAGCAATGGTAAAGCGCTGACAGTCTGGCTTTAGCGATGCCATCCAGTGCCGAGCCGTGGCAGCCTCTTCAACGTCGTCGTAATCACCAGGCTGCTGGCCGCCCTCGTCGTAGCGCCAGTGATTGGAGGTGTTGTAGCGAGGGATTGGCCTGGTTTCGTCCTGTTCAATATCCGCCAGCTCAACAGCTTCAATCACAATATTCAAAGGCACAGTGCTGCGGGTAGTAAGAGACGTTATCGGACAGTCAGCGGCCCTGGCGGCCAGAAAAAGCGGGTCGGCAGTAGCGACCTGCTTCTGCCCACAGCTGAACTCTGGCGATGAGATACTGGTTGGAATGGTTAAGGTGTCGAGCCCGGTAATCAAAATAATGCCCTGATTTTGTTCGAGACAATTTGGATACCGAGGCTGGGAAAGAGTTCCTGATCCGACGATCAAAAAATACGCGACAGTGCCTGTATCTGCCCACGCTGGAAGTTCTGCATGGCAGTTTTACGGGCAAAATCCAAATACTGTTGAATCTCCTCATCGGGCAGGGAGCGGTAGGTGTAGAGCAGTATATCGCGCATTGTTCCCTTCATCCGCTGCTGGATTTGGAAGCGCTCGCCGACCTCAAGCTGTCGGGATGACTGTTTGACCGGCATCACTTCGCGGAGCATGCGCTGCGCCCCGAGGGCGGCATTGGCCGTCAGTTCGGTACTTAACTCAACGGTGTCCAGGGTAGCCATCAGCTCCTCGATAAGCTTTACCCGCTCCTGACGCATTGAGGTAACAGGGAGCTGATCCTCAATGTAAGCAGTCATTTGCGCCCGGTTTTCCGGCTTGTTGGCCTCTGCTTCCAGACTCAGTATTTTCTGACCCAGCGGCGATTCAAACCAGTCAATCAGTTGCGCCAGTTCACCCATGGTTAACGCTTCGTCCAGAGTCGATTTCATAGAGGTGCGAAAAAAATCGGCACTGTAGCGAACTTTGACCACCTGGTTGACCGTATCAACCACCGGTTCAGGAATGGTTTGCCCCTGCGCGGGCAGTGTCATGCTGTCGTGCACCCAGTCCAGCTGACGCTCAAGCCCAGCCTGCTCATAAACCATGTCAAGCAGCATGTCTTTTTCCGTCGACGCCATGGCGCTGGCAGCAAAAAACAGGGGAGCAAACAAACTGGCAACTAATCTCTTTCCATCCATAGTCAGAGCCGTGTTGGTAGTTAGAAACGGAGCCGGCAACAATCTGTTAAGTGTGCCTGGCAGAGTAAGTGACAAGCAGCGTCCCGCACATCTGTCAAACTACTGTTTACCTTACTACCAGCGGCATCAGTCGTAAAGTTTGCTGACGATGGCACTAACTGCGGTCTCGACCCGCAAAATGCGCGGTCCGAGATGGATGCGCTCAAAGCCGGCCTGTTCCAGCTTGTCGACCTCATAGTCAATAAAACCACCCTCCGGCCCGATGGCCAGCACGGCCGGTTCATTGAGTTGATGCGGGCACCTCTCGCCACCCACCGGATGGGCGACCAGCCCCCGATGGCCAGCCATCATCGCTGGCAGACGATCCTCGACAAAGGGCTTAAAACGCTGCTCCAGAACCACCTCAGGCATGACGGTATCCCGCGCCTGCTCCAGCCCGAGCAGCAGCTGTTCACGTACTTTTTCCGGGCTGAGCCAGGGTGACTGCCAAAAGCTTTTCTCCACCCGGTAGCTATTGATCAGCACGATTTTCTTGACGCCCAGGGCGGTAAGATGTTGCAACGAACGCTTGAGCATTTTCGGGCGTGGCAAGGCCAGCAAAACCACCAGCGGCAAGGACGGAGGTGGCGGGGTATCAAGAGTCACCGCTAACTGCAATTTTTCCCCTGCCAGTTGTGTGATAACCCCTCTGCCGACCTCGCCATTGACCACGCCGACACGCAGCTCATCACCGACACTGGC
>JAQFVO010001125.1 GCA_027942505.1 Endozoicomonas sp.
TGATCACGTTTCAGCCCTCGCCAATTGGTTGTCGGAGGTAGTCTATCGAAGCAGTGACAAACAGCAAGCTGGTCGGCTTGATACAGTTGAATGTTCAGCAAGTCTGAAAAAGCCGGCGGGTAAAAATTTGCACTTTTTTATCAGACAGATTCGCACAATCTGTCCTTAATCACTAAATCGGCTTCACAGAGACGTGCCTTTGTTCAGGTTTCAGGTTGCCGGTTTCTACCAGTTTGCCATCAATAATTCATACTCTGAGCAATCGTGGCCAACACACGTTGCCTCGGTGTTTCTCTTTCCGTTAACGCTGACCTCCTCTGAATTGAATGATCTTTTTAATTAAATACTGCTTTCCCATTAAGTAACCAATATTAAACATCAATTAATGACCAACGGGTTGAGGAACTTTTTACAATGCTGGCAATCCAAAGAATATAGGTTACGAAACATTCTGAATGTTTCACATGTATTGTTAAGTCGTAGTTAGTGCCTTAAAAGCATTGATATGCCGTCATTCCCAATAAAGCAGAAATCCGTTTCTAATAGTGGATCCCGGTCTTACAGGGGATGACGATAGCGGGGAATATTGATCTTACCAATGCCTTTGAGACAGCACCAAATCGTAACTGCATACCGATATAACTTTTTAACCCTCTTGATAACATGGAGTTTGCAGTAATGGAGCCAGAAAATCCTTATTATGATCGAAATCAAATTCTTGAGTGGTTACATGAGTGTAATAAGCATTTATCAAGCGCAAGTGCTTACCATGCTCATCTCAATGATGTTAAGTCCGCGCAATTTAATAACAGGCCCTGTTCACTGGCCTTGCCAGAACAAATAGTAAGTTATGGTTACCCATCCGATTCTGTCTCGGAGCATTTATCCCAATCTGCCGCAGCGCCAATATCTTCCTTTGATACGTCGGCTGTAGAGCACCCGGTAAAACAGTTATTTCAAGAAGTTAATCTGTCGTTACAGTCACCCACATGGAAAATGTTTTACAATATCTGCAAATATCTCCACCCTGATATGACCAATAGATTTTGTGAGAAACAGATTTACAATGGCCTGATAAGCGCAATAATGAAAAAAGAAGTCTCACTCAAGACAATAAACACCATGGAAGGCCCCCTGCGTTTGTCTGACACTCAAAATCAGTCTTTCCATCGCGCTTTTTTTGAGTGCATCTGTGCCGCACGGGTGGCATCAGAGGTAAAGAGAGGCGTCAACAGGCAGTATGACTTGACTGCATCTACGGCTAAAACCTCACAAAATGTGTTGTCTTCAAAAGTAGCCTCAAGCCAAACCAGGAAAAAACCTTTACCACCCAATTATCCACCCTCCTCGCCAAAAACACAGCAGGCAATTCTGATCAAGAAACCTGATCGACTGTCTTCATCCAGCAGTTCCCAGACTTCATCCGCCGATACTCGTTAAAAAGCTAATTCCTACTAACTCTGCCAACTGCGAGAGGCTTGTTCTTTGAGGAACTTAGGTAACATTTACAAGCTGCGGGAGCTACATTTCGAGTATTGGCAGCCATCTGGCCAGCACCAGAAAAACAGTGCGTTCTCACACTGACCTTTACTGCCGTAATCTGCCAGGAACTGCCTGATGACAAGACCTTTCTCTGATAAACATCGGTCGATGTACGCTATACGATATCCGAGACATGTGAGGGATCAATAAAGTTTCGAAATGCGTAAAATTTTTCAGATAAATCGGAATAAAAGCTGGAAGAGTGGTTATAAAGTGACAGGCAGTTCTCATCCCTCCTGGCGTGCCGGGAAAACTCACAGTAAATATCCTGCATCACATGGGCTGCCGTGGAGAATTGGGCACCAAGCTGCACAAAAAACTCAGGGTGTACACGGCCTCGCAGTAATTGCACCTCCTCTTTCAACATGTCGGGGTTGCTGAACCATTGCGTTGAGGGCTTACGTTGAAACAA
>JAQFVO010001133.1 GCA_027942505.1 Endozoicomonas sp.
GCGGTGGTTGAAATGGGGACAAGCTCTCCGGGCGAAATTGAATACATTGCCAATTTAGGTCGGCCAACGATTGCCCTGATCACCAATGCCGCAGAAACGCACCTGGCCGACTTGAAAAGTGTGGCCGGCGTTGCCCGGGAAAAAGGGTTTATTCTCGAAGCCGTGGAAGGGGTGGCGGTACTGAATCTTGATGATCCGTTTTATGATCAGTGGCGCGAACGAGTGCCGTCAGGGCGCAGGATAGTCAGCTTCAGTGCCCAGAATCCGCAGGCAGACTGTTATGCCAGTGATATTGTGCCCAATGAGCAGGGCACGCGTTTTACCCTGCATGCGCACGGCCAGCAACGGTCATTACAGCTGTCATTCTGGGGGCGCTACCAGGTGGCCAATGCCTGTTGTGCTGCCGCTGTGGCACTGGCTCAGGGTTTATCGCTGGACATTATTGTTCAAGGGCTGGAAAATGCCCGCCCTTACCTGCGTCGGGGGCAACGCTTCAAACACGCCAGCGGCGCTGTGGTGATTGATGAGACGTACAATGCCAATCCGAAAGCGACACTGGCGGCCATTGATCAGCTGGTGGATTGTGGCGGCGTGACGGTCATGGTGTTTGGCGACATGCTGGAGCTGGGCGACATATCCGATCAGCGCCATGGCGATATTGGCTGCTACGCCAAAGAGCGGGGTGTTGATCATTTTTTCAGTTTTGGTGCCAGCGCCCACCTGGCCAGTGAAGCGTTTGGCCAGGGGCAGCATTTTGCCGACAAGCACGACCTGATTGTGGCGCTGGAAGCCTTGTTGCAACGAGTTGGTGGCAAAGACGGTGCGGCCGTCATGGTAAAGGGATCAAAAGGGATGAAGATGTTGGACATTATCCAGGCCCTGGTGGGGTCTGCTGAAAATAATAAGGGAGACGATTGATGCTAGTCTGGCTGGCTGATTACTTGTCCCAGTATTATCACGGATTTGTGGTTTTCAAGTACCTGACTCTGCGTGGGATTCTGGGGGTGTTGACGGCGCTCGTCATGAGTTTATGGCTGGGGCCGCACGTTATTCGCAAACTGAGCTTTTACCAGATTGGTCAGTCGGTACGCAACGATGGCCCGCAAAGCCATTTGAGCAAGGCGGGTACGCCC
>JAQFVO010001150.1 GCA_027942505.1 Endozoicomonas sp.
TACTCAAAAACAGCTGTTCAAAAAACGATCAAATTACTTTTTTAGATTTGCTTAATGTTTTGTCCCGTACTTAGGTCAAAGGCCTCAGGTTCTCAGGCATTTCCTGAATGTTTTTATCCAGAAGACTGAGGTAGCCTTGCACAAACTGACTATCTCCGTCTGTGCTGTACTGGTCTGCAATTGTCATGTGGTTCTGATCCATAAGCACTCGCAGTGCAGCTACAGCCCTAGGCATTGATGCGACAGCGTCGTTGAACTCAGAAAATGCTTCTGACTCATTTTCCCAGTAATCAATAGAAACCGACAGCAAGTCTATAAGTCGGCGATTACGCTCATAGTCTTCTATAAGCTCCTCCATCAATTTAATCGCTTCCTGATACTCACTGTCATTACGAATGCGCGTAGTAAAATCGGAATTTTTAAGAAATTCCAGCTCTGAATCTTTCATACTACTTCACCACCCCTTTCTCATCGCACTAACCCGCTCCACATTGGAAAGCACGGTCTGACAAGACTCCCAGTCTATATCCTCAACCTTGCTGTACTTCTCATCGAAAGGGTGCTGTGGTTTCACTCCATCAATCAGCTTTGAAGCAGCATCAATTTCCCCAAGTGCAATATCCACCCAGGCGTCTTCCAGTACATCCGGAATCTGGCCAAACAGTTCATGAATATCTTCAAGGCGGTCTGACAGTAACTCATGCACCCTGTCTTCTACTGAATCCCGGTAGCGCATATTGAGCAGCCGAACGGTATCACGCAATTGCCCAATACGCTGAATACGGCCTTTACGCTGCTCCAGTCGAGTAGGGTTCCATGGCAAGTCGAGATTAATCAGAGTGCCTAGGCGTTGCAGGTTCAAACCTTCACTGGCCGCATCCGTCCCCAGAACCAGGCGGAGCTGACCATCCCGAACCATCTTTTTAATATCGTCACGGGCAGCTCTCTTGAATTCGCCATTGGTTAACAGTCCTGAGCGGGAAGCACCGGCATAAATGGCTATGGTCTCATCCGGTAGATGTTCTTCAGAAAGCTTGTTCGCCAGCCACCATACAGAATCATAATACTGGGAAAAGATGATACACCCTGCTTCCAGCCACTCTTTCTGAAACAGAAACTTTTGCACCTCAAGATATTTGGGGTCCTGGTCGCGGCAGGACTCAAGATCTTCCTTGCACAACTTCAGTAGTTTGATTTCAGCGGGCGTCAGGTCCTTCATGGATTCAGACAATTCAACACTGTCGTCTTCATCCTCAACCATCCCAGCCACTTCCTGTTCAAGTGTATCACCCCCCCACTCATTCAGAAGCTTTTCAACTGTCCGTTGGCCTGCATACATAGTGCTGCCAATACGCCGTAACAACAGTGTCTTAAAGAAACCTGCACCTATAGCCCGTTTACCAAGCAACTCACAGAATTCTTCAGCCTTTTTGTAAGCCCTGCCAAAGTATGTAGGTAGGGGAATTGCATCCCGATCACCTTCACCAAACAGCTCCACCTTAACAGGTTTGAGATAAGGCTCACCGGTTGCCGGATCAATAGTGGATTCCAGATGGGTGTAGTTCTCCTGCTACGACGACGCCTCGTTGATTAACAATTCTCCATAATTCCGGTACTCAGAACGCG
>JAQFVO010001151.1 GCA_027942505.1 Endozoicomonas sp.
AGACAATTTACCCTGCAAAATATTGACAAGGATCGTCTTGATACCCTGATGACAGATACGTTTCCTGAACAGGCTAAAATTTGTCAGACATTGTTAAAGCACGGTCTGTTTTTCCCAGTCATCAGCAGCTGCGATCTATTTTCTTTCAATAATCCGTTGGTGGTCTGTCTTCTAATTGCTCATGGTTCAAGAGCGCAAGAAGGTTCCGGATTGAGCAGGGGTTGTGGAGCAGGTCTGACGCTGCTTTATAGCGCCAATAAATTTTTCAATGCCGGACTGCTGAGCGAGGAGCAAGTGCGTCACATACGTCATGACATTTTGCTGGATTCTGTTTGTTATGGTCGTAAAGGCATACCTTATGACAGCGATGAAATTAAGGAGTCTTTTCTGTCTTTGGTTGATAAATTGTGCGATTTTCTTGGTAAAGAGCCAGCAGATGGGAATTCGCCAGCCTTAGACCACAATCAGGTTGAGACGATGTGCCACGAGATCCTTGGAGATGAACTGTGGGAGGGCTATCGCACTAAGAATTTTGATGGTTGGCAGCTGAAATTATTTTTAGAACAACATCTTTCGCCGCAGCGGTACAGCGACGTGGAGCTCTATCAACATCTCACCTGGCTCAAGTGTGCCGGATCGATGTCAATGCCCGGTTCATACTCGTCTGTAGCTAACCTCTGCGGTGCAAGTTACTACGTGGAAAACCGTGCAGTTACCAGGCAGAGTGATAAATGCAGAGATACCGACTGGCTCATCTCCCTGCTGGCAGCACCACCAAGCTTTGACCGCAGCGAATTTGCCCGCGTGGGCCGTTACCGGGCCATCAACCAGACGGTAGGGCAACATTACTACCAGTACCATCATCCGAACAGGGCTCTGGCCATTGCGACCAACGACGTTGAGTATGTCCATCGTCGTTATCATGGCATTGACCATGCGCTGCGAACACAAATGGCCACTGAGTTTCTTATTAGTATTCTGCCCTTTTACCACTCTCCGTTCTGGCAGTTACTGGAAACTTATCCAGATCTGCCTGAGCTGCTCAAGATAGCCGAGCTGTACCACGATGCTGTGGCTGAGGACGAACCAAAAAATACCGAAGAACTACGCGCTGCTGAACTGTTTGAGCGTGATATGCGGGCATTAGGTGAGTATTCTGATGGGTTGGTCACACTGGTGGCTACCGCTTTGAAAAACAAGAACAGCAACGAAATGTCTCCGGTTCAAACACCGTTTACCGGCGATGACCAATGCTCCGGGGAGGAACTGCTCTTGCGTCAGGTGTTACGGTTTGGCGACGTGGTGGATATGCTCCGGCTGGTACCGCTGCAAAAGAGCTCTCTTGAGGTAATGGACAATTTTGTTGCTAATCCGGAGTCCACCCTCAGAGATCACGGCGAATTTGACCCGCAAGCGATTGAACTGCTCGCGGTTGTCAATAACCCGGATTTTACCCGGAGTATTAAGGCGGCTTTGCTGACCTTCCGTGACTTGGCTGCCCTGACCGGCGGCTGGCACCTTATGGCGGACAATCCGGTTGCAGTTCGCCACCAGCTGATGGTCAATAACCTGGAACGGCGGTTGCTGGTCGAGCGGTCTCCAGACCCTTACACACTGATGCGTGAGGTGCT
>JAQFVO010001167.1 GCA_027942505.1 Endozoicomonas sp.
TCGCGTTCTGAGTACCGGAATTATGGAGAATTGTTAATCAACGAGGCGTCGTCGTAGCAGGAGAACTACACCCAAATAACTTCCCTGTTGCAGCACGCTACCTTCTGCCCGAAAAAAATGAATAGCTTGTGCTTTTGCCGGAGACAACTGCTACAAGTCTGATTAAAACCAGCAAGTTATTACCAGAACCTAACAATTTTCCAGTTGGCAAAAATCTGCAAGAACATCCACAGTAAGGTTGTCTTGGGTATTGGCATGTTGCACCAATATCTGAACGATCAGATGATGCTTTTTCTCCAGCGCCAGTAACAATGGGGTCCACCCTGTTTTTGCCCCGGCACTGGTGAGACAGGCGTCTACTTTTGCGCCACACTTCAGCAGCAACCTCACGACTGCGGCGTGTCCGCCATAGACAGCGGACATCAGCGCCGTCCAGCCATTATTCTCCCCAGCCATATCCATGGCGGCATTCACCTGTGCACCTTGATCCAGCAGAAATCTGACCATTTCCTCAAAACCACCCTGGGCAGCCAGCATCAGGGAGTTACGGCCGTTGTAACCACCGGCATTGTTCATAACCGCATTCACCAGTGCGCCATGCTCGATCAACGTCCTGGCCGCATCAACGTGTCCTTTGGAGGCTGCCAACATCAGTGCCGTCCAACCATTGTATTTTCCCGCGTTACTCACTGCTTTGTTTACCTTGGCACCATGTTTAAGCAGTTCCAGGATTGCCGGGCAGTGACCCTGCAAGGCAGCGGCCATAAGTGCCGTCCCGCCGCTGCAATGACCGGCGTCGTGCTGTTCGTCATTCACTGATGCTCCGGCCTCCAGCAACTGCTTTATAATCCCGACATGGCCCCTTCGGCTGGCCTCCATCAGCGGCGTCCAGCCCGAGCAGTCACTGGCACCAACCATGGCCTGGTTAGCGTTGGCGCCTTTGGCGAGCAGGATGCGCACAACCTTTTCATGACCATTGCAAACGGCCAGCATCAGTGCCGTGCAACCGCTGCGCGTACCAGCATTGCTTTGGGCCTGGTTGACCCGTGCGTCATTATTCAGCAGCAGCAACACCGTTTCGGCATACCCTTGCTCAGCGGCGAGCATCAGGGCTGTTATGCCATTATGGAGTCCAGCATCACTGCGCTCGGCATTGATGCGCACGCCATAACCAAGCATCGTCCTGATCACCTCGACGTGCCCTCTCCTGGCGGCCACCATCAGTGGCGTCAGGCCGTTACTCTTACCGGCGTTGGTCTGAGCGTATTGCAGTGAGGCGCCAAATTGCATCAGCGCTCTGACTATCTGTGCGTAACCACCGTTGGCTGCGCCCATCAGTGCTGTCCAGCCATTGTAGTGGCCGGCATTACGGTGTGCGTTGTGCAGCCATGCGCCTTTGCGCAGCAGAAACTCGACAACAGCAAGATGACCATTACTGGCGGCCATAATCAACGCACTCTGACCATTGTTCAGACCGGCATCATTCTGCATCAGGTTTATTTTGGCACCAAACTCTACCAGCACCTCAGCCACCAGACAGCGCCCGAAACGGGCAGCCAGCATCAAGGCCGTGATCCCACTCTCTTCACCGGCATGCTATTGGGTGCTATTCACCTGTGCCCCGGCACGTAGCAATGCTCTGACCACCTCAACACTCCCGGCCCTGGCGGCAACCATTAACGGGGTCAGACCATTTTTATTACCGGCATCGCCAAGTGCCCAGTTGACCTTGGCGCCGAACGCAAGCAATAAGGCAACCACCGGGGCTCTGCCGCTTTCGGCCGCAATCATCAGCGGCGTCCAGCCGTTACATTCACCGGAATCAAACAGGGCGGCATCGACTTGAGCGCCCTTCAGCAGCAGCATCCTGGCCATGCTGAGATGGCCGTTACGGGCAGCAAAGTGCAGCGCCGTCGAGCCGTTATTGATTAGCGTATTGTTCAGTGCGATGTTCACGTCTGCGCCCCACTCCAGCAGCAAAGTGGCAATTTCCAGATTCCCTGCCTGGACAGCAAACATCAGCGGTGACCGGCCACTATAACGACCTGCGTTGCTCTGACAGAGATTTACCTGGGCGCCTTTTTCCAGAAGCAGCCTGACCATTTCCAGACTGCCACTCTGGATGGCATAAAATAACGCCGTGCAACCCGTTTTATCGCCGGCATTGAGCAGGGCACTATCTATCGATGCTCCGTGATCGAGCAGCAGCCGGACAATGTCACCGTGGCCTCTTTGGACAGCCAGGAGGAGCGGAGAAACAGCAGCTTTAGTGTTCTGTGTAAGGATATTTTTTGTGGCCAGCGTAGGGTCGAGCTGCAACATTTTCCTCAGTTCTGCCACTTGGCCCTCGAAGCACACAGACAGAATGGATCCAATGTTGTAAAGGTTTTGCTCACCCAATGGCGAACCCGAAAGGCGTAATAGCGGCACCGCATTGGCCTGACAGTGAGTGCACTTTCTGGTATTGACAGGTTGGTCATTAAGTGCCCTGGTTATGCAGTTTAGATGGAATAAGTGCAGACAGGGGGTAATAACAGCATCTCCCATTTGCATGGACTTGCGACAGATTTGGCACTGGTCCAGCTGACTTACCGAACCTGCAGGGGGAGAAATCCGGGCAATGTTGTTCATGTTCCAATGTCGGTTAGTTGGGCAGTCAATAGTGCTCAAATTGCTCAATTGTTTTTAAAGTAGTTTTTAATCAGAGCCCTGTTTTTTCCAGATCAGTGTAGTTGCGCTACCGACAAACTGTCATACCAGACAATCTTTTCAGAACAAAAATGGCCGAAAAAGTGTCAGGCGTTTCGGTGGATTCAACTGTTT
>JAQFVO010001284.1 GCA_027942505.1 Endozoicomonas sp.
GCACCTCGTTGCTGGAAAAAGCGGAGAATAAGAGAGGTCGGGTTTTATTCGGCAATATTATTGCTCCCCGGCTCCCGGCAGTAACAGGCCTTTTTCCCACCGACCTGTTCAATCCCGGAGAGTATCGCCTGGAACTTGAGCAGGCTCAGTTAGATGAGGATGGGGAGCTGAGTTCCTATCCCATACCGTGGTCAATGAGTCCGTTGATGCCGCTTGAGGTGGATGACTGGCGCACACAAATCAGGGAAGATGAGCTGCCCGGCAGGGTGGAGCTTTTCCTGTCGGGGCAGTGGCATAGCTTGCCGGGACTGACGCCTGAGGATCAGCTGCGGGCTATCCGGGTTTCGCCACCCGTGGCTGTTGACCTGGCTCGCAGCCAGAGAACCGGGCAGCTGCTGGTCCGTCGACGCGATGATGGAGAGCCAGACTCGGTGGTGGTGGATTTTATCATTGCCCCCCAGATGAAGTACTTTAGCCCGTTAGAAGAGCGCCACAGGCCGGTGACCTGCGAATACCTGTGCACTCCACAACTTCAGGCCCTGCTTGACGAGAATGTTTTTTATCCCACAAGCTCCTGCTGCCAGGCGTTCAAAGAGCTACAGACCATTAACCGGGTTAGCCCACTTCCCCATCGGTTGCTTGAGCTGATCAGGTGGCTCGATACTTTTGATGCTTCTTGCAACATCACTGGAAAGGGGGGGCAGCTGCTGCTCAACATACTCAGCCAAAAACAGGGGGTTTGTCGACACAAGGCAATGATTTTCCAGCTATTTTGCCACTATTGGGAAATACCGGCACGAACGGTGACAAACGTTATTCATTGCTTTGTTGAGGTCAGCTTTGATGGCGGGAGTTCCTGGCGGTGTTATCAGGTCGGCGGTGGCGGTCGCACCCACAAAGACGTCACCGCGCCGGACTGGAGTCAGTACAACCAGACGGCCGGTGCGCAGCTCAGACGTCACAGGAGTCACCCGCTGCCCTGTGCCCTGCCGTCACAGCGAGATTGTCCCAGTGATATCGTCCGCCTGGCGTCGAAAATCTTGCGTGAATACATCAGCCTGCCTCTTGCTGGCCAGAGGTCCGGCAACGGAGAACTGCCCAAAGGTTGGGCAGCTTTCTTATCCCCTACATTTTTCAACGAAGCTCGTGAAGACATAACCCATCTGAGCCCTCTTATCGTCAAAAGTCTGATGACGCTGGAGCAGCTGCTGGTGGACCGCGATCTGGTGGAGTATTTCGAAGCGGAGCATCAAGTCTCCCTGATCTATACGGCCTACAAGAATCCTGACATGGTCAACGAAGCCTGGCTCAATTGGCTGTGCGGTCTTTATCAGTTTGTACCCGACTTCGCCAAACGTTTTGTGTTAGGCATTTTGCAATGGGCAGCCCGCAGCGGTCAGCTCCGGGAGCTAAGCCAGACCGTTGCCCGGATTACTCTGAATCACCCTCTGGCGCCTGAAGAGTTCAGGGATTCTGGTTATTTCAAAGGCAACAGGGACGAGGTTGAACTGGATAACCTGTGCCGAAGGGTGGCGGAAACCTTGCCCGCAAGCCCCTGGTTATCGAATAAACTGACCCGGTACTCCATCACCCGCCAGTTCCATTACTATCCGGGTGATAACTCAGTGCTGGTTCCACAGAGAATGCTTTCAGGGGGGGCGGCTTTTTTGCATCAGACAACAGCCGAGCATTATAAAACAGTGATTTTTGACCTGGTTTCTGTTTCCAAAATAGAGCTGCAAGAGCAAATTATGGAACAGATCAAAAAGGGGATTAAACCGGGGCTGGTTAAGATGCTCGTGCCTGATGGCACATCTGAGGGTGACTTATGCGTCCAGTTGGAGATGCTCTTCTTTTACTGGCTGGCATCTCATCAGGGCAGTCACTCCGGTGGCCCGATCTGGCTTTGTGACCATTACCGCAAGTGTTTTGTTGGCACGCAGCTCGGTATCAACCA
>JAQFVO010001290.1 GCA_027942505.1 Endozoicomonas sp.
AAAAACAGTTGTACAACTCTGCTCGCCACTGGACATTTGCTTGAACACCGTTGGCTAGAGACATACCATTTCAACCGAGTAAATGGGCTGACGAACCCCGTTATGGAACGTTGAGAGCCTTTGAGCTATTTTTGAAAAAATTGGACTACCTGCATGGAAAAAGTGATCGAAACCCCAGATGCCCCACCGGCCATCGGCCCGTACTCACAGGGTATGCGCTTTGGCAACCTGGTCTGCACCTCTGGTCAATTGCCGATTAATCCCGAAACCGGTGAAGTCTCTGAGAACACCAAAGATCAGGCACACCAATGCCTGAAAAATCTGAAGGCCGTTCTGGAAGCCGCTGGCAGCAGTCTTAACCGGGTGAAAAAAGTCACCGTGTTCGTGCGCGACATGGATGAGTTCACTAACATCAATGAAGTGTACAAGCAGTATTTCAAAGTGCCCTTCCCGGCCCGCTCTCTGGTGGAAGTTTCCCGTCTACCCAAAGATGTGAAAGTGGAAATTGAAGCACTGGCAACTATTGACTAGGAGGCTGTCCGTCAGGCTGCGGCAAAAGCCCGGCAGAGTCATAGCAGCGTGATACCGGCCAGAAGCGTTAAGAGATAATGCATCTGTCGCTCAACTTTCACACTGCCAGGACGGACAACCGGACCCGCTTCATCCGGATCATCAGCGCGCGGCGACAGTAGCAACTGCCCGCGCCGCTGCGCCGCAAAAGAATTTGCAAACGTTTACCACATCAAATCGTCTGGAATCTGGTAGTCCGCGTACCAGTCCTCTTCTTCCGCCGTCAGATCGTCTGACTTATCATTTTGCACGACGATGGCGTCCGGCTTGCGCTCCGCTATTTTGCTGGCCACCGGCGCGGGCAAGACCATGAACTCTTCGCCCAGAACGGCCAGGGCCAACAAGCCACGCTCAAGCTTGATACGCTGATCTTCGGTAACGTAGATTTTCTTGATCTTGTTGTCGTAAACGAACTTGTATTCAGACTCGCCGCCCGCCCGCGACATAGCATTGGAACTGATCAACTGACGAACCTGGGCCTCAACAGCCTTACGCTGGCGCTCATCTTCCAGTTTGCGGTTAAGGGCCCGATCCGCGTCGGCCTGAGCCAGCCGCTCCTGTTCCAGCTCAATCCGACGCTTTTCCTGCTCGGTCTTTTCACCGGACCGGGCGGCGTGCTGCTTGTTCCTCTTATTGCTGGTTTTCGCCTGCAACGCCTGCTGTTTGGTTGCCAGGCCAGCCTTCATCAGCTGGTCACGCAGTGATTTACTCATAGTGTTGGTAGATTCAGGACAAGTAAAGGGACTCAATTCTAGCAACCACACCAGGCAACCACCAGCAAGGATGAGAGCGTTGGGCTGGATGAACTCTCCTGATCAGAATGCGTCCAATCGGGCACCATCAACACCACGGTGATGCGAAAAAAGACATGAACATCAGCCCACAGCGCCAGCCTGCCCGTACCAACCGCCACAGTTACCATCAGCAAAGTCACGGCAACAGCGACCCGACGACGCAACCCGCCCTTCCCCGCCCGGCATCATTTTGCCCAACATCCAGTAATTACCAACAGCCCATCAATATCGGCCAGCGAAAAGTCGCATCACCTGACTCTGACCAGGCAGCTGGAGCCATTAATCAGAGCCTGCTGCAAAAAGCCAGCTGTCAACACATCCCACTGGCACTGGCGAATATGCTCAATCAGCTGCGCTGTTACCATATTTTGTTGATAATTAATGACAATGATTCCATGGCACAAAGTGACCCTGGTCTGGTAGTCCCTGAGCATCGTCAACAGCAGGAGTTGACACGCTTTGAATGGTTAAAAATGCGTCTGACCAGCGTTATCCCCCTGATGGCCAGTGTCGCCGATCAGGGTCTGACGATAAGGCCGCTGAATCAACAAGAGATGGTTATCGACAGGGACTTACTGCCCAGGCAAAAAGAGCTGCACCTGTCGCACTATCTTGAGCAACTCAAGCCCGGTGGCAATACCTCACTACTGGACACCCTGAGAGATAAGTTTGACCAGGCAAAGCTCAAGGGGACGCCCACCATCACCTATGTGCTTACTGACGGAGACAAGGGTGCATGCGGATTTCTCAGCTTGCAAATGGCGACGACCTTTGGACTGCTCAACAAGTTCCGCACGCAGGCTCGTGGTGATTTTTTCCCGATGAGCATCATGGCGTGTACGAGCGATCAAAGCGAGCTGGCCTGCATGAATATCATTGGCAGTGGCGTTGACCACCTGAGGATATCCAACGACTTCTTACACGACGCGGCTGAAGCAATGAATGCCCATGGCCCGATTAACTTCTCCCCCGGAATCCATAACGTCGCTTTTCTGCTTGGCGCCATCGAACCGCTGTTCAACAAGCTTGATGTGAACACATCTCTGACCAGAAAAGAGCTGGCCATGCTATCTGGTCGTGAAATATCTGAGCGGGAGTTCGAACGTTACCTCAACGGTCGGAGCCGCAT
>JAQFVO010001300.1 GCA_027942505.1 Endozoicomonas sp.
TCCATCTTACAGGCGACGACCGCCGCATCTTTGCCGTTGGCAGTGATTCGGGCATTGGTCAGTTGCAGATTTTTCACCGTGCCACGCAGGTGGTCAAACAGGCAGGAGTGCTGGTTGCGGATGATGTGGTTGCCACCGTCGTAATGGCCGTCAAACATCCGGAAGCTGTCACCATCAAGTTTTGCCCCATCCAGGTCACTGGTTTGAACATAATGGAGCCCGGATGCGGATCCGCCACTGCGTCCGATGTTGTTCATCGCTCTTTCGTCGTTTACTTTAATGGGCGCCCATCGTGTGCCGCACAGCTGTTGCATGGGGGTGGCAGCACACTGCCATGAGAATTCGGTAGGCGTGCTTCTTAAGCAACTACTGTCCACAAGACGCGGATCGGCGTTGGCGCATAAGCCGGACAGGTTGGCAAGTGGGGGCACCGTCTCCAACTGGCCGTTGACCGTAGTGTTCTGCAAGGAAATACCCTGCAGTGTACCCCGGTTGACACCAGTTACCGGGTCGGAGCTGTTGTCTCTCCTTTGGACACGGTCCCTCACCGAAATGAAATTGTGGATCTCTCCGTCATTGATGCCGACACCAACGCCAGCTCTGGCATTGTTTCCATCTGAGTAAACCTCACACTCTACAGAGGTGACTTCCCTGGCTTTGCCGGACAACGACCCGGCGATCACCCCGGCAGAGGCCACTTCACCGCTTGTCTCCACCAAGCTCTTGACGCAGAACATGTTGCTGACTCGCCCCAGGTTGCCAACCTGCCCCCCGCCGATGCCGGCAAATCCTCCTGCTTTGGAAGTACGAACGCTGCTGTTGACAACAGTCAGTTGATCCAGATCGCCGTTAACCAGGCCACCACCAACACCCGCTGACCCATCACGTCCTTCTGTCATGGCTTTAGAACCTATGACACTCATGCGCTCTATTGAACTGTTCGGCATAACAATGCCTGCACCGATCCCGGCATCTGCCTCAGAATTTTTGGCAATACTATCACTACCGTTGACCACCAGATCTTTTATCTGGCCTCGCAACAGCCCTGCACCGATGCCTGTTGGCGAGCCTTTGGCTGTACTGCGAACCTGACAGGCAGACACGTTTACCTCTCTGAGCTGGCCATCAATCCAGCCACCGACCGCACCCGTGGCGGTGTAACTCCCCTTGCCTGTGACATCACAGTCACGCAAGTCAACCCCGATAATCAGGGCTGAATGGTGCTGGTGACCTACCAGGGCTCCTGTTGCGGTCGGGTCGTCTTGATCACCACTGGCCTGATTTTCGACTTTGACCCGCTCTACCTGAATATCACGGGCGGTGGAGAACGGCGCCATTGTACAGGCCAGTACACCCTGGGCTGGCAGGTCATCATCAATGGTGATGTTGTCAAGGCGCAG
>JAQFVO010000981.1 GCA_027942505.1 Endozoicomonas sp.
CAGCCAGCATTGACGCCGTTTCACCACCTGCTGTTTTTGCCCCCATGTCTGCCCCGTTGTCCAGCAGGAACTCGACCACCTTTAATTGTCCGCTACTGGCTGCCGACATCAGGGCTGTCCAGCCATTAAGCTGGCCAGCATTGACCATGGCCCCTTGCTCAACCAGAAGTCTGACAATCTCTAATCGCCCGTCTCGGGCTGCTGACATCAAAGATGTAAAGCCATTAACCATGGCACCATCGACATTGGCGCCATTCTCAATCAGGAGTCTTACGACCTCTGGTTGCTCGTACTGAACGGCCCACATCAAGGCTGTCCAGCCATTGAACTTGCCGGCATTGCTCAGGCAGGCGTTGACATCGGCTCCCTGCTCAATCAGGAACCTGATGACCTTTAATTGCCCGCGCTGGACTGCCGACATCAGGACTGTACAGCCATCAGCCATTGCAGCATTGACATTGGCCCCCTCCTCAATCAGAAACCTGACGGCCTCGAATCGCCCGCTATGGGCTGCCAACGTCAAAGCTGTCCAGTCATTTACCCTGACATCATCAATGCTGGCTCCGTTGTCAATCAGGAGTCTGACGACCTCCAGCTGCCCATTCTCGACCGCCAACATCAGGGCTGTCCAGCCATCGTCCATGGCATCATTGACCCTGGCCCCTGCCTCAATCAGGAGCCTGGTCACCTCGAAGCTCCCGTTATTGACTGCTGACATCAGGGCTGTCCAGCCATCAGCCATGGCATCATTGACCCTGGCCCCCCCCTCTATCAGAAGCCTGACAAGCTCCACTTGCCCTGCTTCGACTGCTGTCATCAGGACTGTGAAGCCACCGGCCAAAACCCCATTGACCCTGCCCCCCTTTTTAATCAGCAACCTGGCAACCTCGAGTTGCCCCTTCTGGACTGCCGACATCAGTGCTGTCCAGCCATTAAGCTCACCGGCGTTACTCCGGCAGGCATTGACCTTGGCCCCGTTCTCAATCAGGAGCCTGACGACGTCTAATCGCCCGTTCTGGGCTGCCGACATCAGTGCCGTCCAGCCATCGGCCCGGGCGTCATTGACCCTGACCCCCTTCTCAATCAGGAGCTCGACCACCTTTGATTGACCGCTCTGTGCTGCCAGCATCAGGGCTGTCCAGCCATCAGCCAGAGTTCCGTTGACCAGGGCTCCCTTCTCAATCAGCAGCCTGGCAACCTCGAATTGACCGTTCTGGGCTGCCACCATCAGGGCCGTCCAGCCATTGAGTTTGCCGGCAGTGCTCCGGGAGGCATTAACCCTGGCCCCTTTCTCAATCAGAAACCTGGCAACCCCTGATCCCCCGTTATGGGCTGCCCACATCAGGGCTGTCCAGCCATCAGTCGCGACACCATTGACATCGGCCCCCTCTGCCACCAGCAGCTGCACCACCTTTAATTCATCGCTCTCTGCCGCTAACATCAGGGCTGTCCAGCCATCAGCAACGGCGCTGTCAATTCTGGTCCCCTTTTCAATCAGGAGTTTGGCAATCTCGAACTGACCCTTCTCAGCCGCCAACATCAAAGCTGTCCAGCCATCCGCAGTGGTACCATTGACGTTACCCCCTTGTGCCAGCCTGAGACTGACCAGCTTCAGGTCCCCTGTAGAACAGGCATCAAAGAACGCCTGGTCGAGGAAGAAATCGTCGGGGTAAGTTTTGCCGGTATCCTCATGCACCAGAGGCATCGGGTCTTGCCGACACATCGCGCACCGCCGTGAGCCCGGAGATTGGTAGATAAAAGACCTTGCAATGCAGTCCAGGTCGTAGCGGTGGCCACACCGGGTTTTGACCACAGCAGACGCTACCTCACGGCCATGAAAATCCACGAAACAAATGGGGCAGAGATCACCCTTTTCTGCAACTAAAGATCCTTCTGCGCAGGGAGAACAGGAAACGGCATCCATCGACAAGGCAACCCTATCAGCCAGATGAGAGATACAGATTAGGAGGTCTGAAGCCAGCCATGACCATGTTTTTGCGTAAACCCTGGCGGCGGGGAGTGTCAGACAGGCTTCTGGCAGAAAACAGGCAACCTGAACGGCCTGATTAAAGGTAATAATGCAAAAACAGGCGCTTAACCCGGATATTTCATAAACGTGTTCTCGCTTGTCCCCTGTCGCTCTAAGGGAGTTTTGCTCAGTCGACCGTACTGGCACTCCCTCACAAAATCCCTAAGAGCGACAAAGTCCTGCGCGGGGCAGTTTATGAAATATCCGGGTAAACCAAACGAACCAAAACGCAAACTGAGCCGGTGGCTGCGCCTGAAAGCATTTTCACCGGGAAGCTGAACGATCAGTCAGCTTTCTAACGACATCCAAATGATTATTCTGAGTAGCAAGCATTAAAGCCGTTTCACCATTTGCTGTTTTTGCGTTCACATCTGAGCCGTTCGCCAGCAGCAGCTCAACCATCTTTGATTGCCCGTGGTGAGCTGCCGTCATCAGCGCTGTCGAACCACTGACCCCACCGGCATTGCTCCGGCAGGCATCGACGCTGGCCCCCTTCTCAATCAAGAGTCTGGCGACCTCTAATTGCCCGGTCTGGGCTGCCGACATCAGTGCTGTCCAACCATTGAACCTGTCGGCATTGCTTCGGCAGGCATTGACACTGGCCCCATTCTCGATCAAGAGCCTGGCGATCGCTAATCGCCCATCCTGAGCTGCCAACATCAGGGCTGTACAGCCATTACGCTCACCGACATTGCGCAGGCAGACATCGACCTTGGCACCTTTCTCAATCAGGAACTCGGCCACCTCCAATTGCCCAGTGTGGACTGCCGAAATCAGAGCTGTCGCGCCGCTGAGGCTGGCACCATTGACCTCAGCCCCCTTCTCAATCAGGAACTCGACCATCTTTAATGCCCCGTTCTCGGCCGCCATCATCAAGGCTGTACAACCAATAACCGTGACACAATCGACCCTGGCCCCCGTCTCAATCAGGAGTCTGGCAATCTCTAATTGCCCACGTCTGGCGGCCGACATCAGGGCTGTCCAGCCACTGAGGTCTCCGGCACCGCCCCGGCGGCCATTGACATCAGCCCCCACCTCAATCAGGAGCCTGGCAATCTGTAACTGCCCACCCTCGACTGCCATCATCAGGGCTGTACGGCCATCAGCCGTGGAGCCATTGAGGTTAACCCCTTCTACCAGCCTTAGCGAGAATAACAGCAGGTTCCCACTGTGACAGGCATCAAAAAATGCCTGATCGGGGAAGAGTGTATCCAAGTAAGCTCTGCCGGTATGCTCATTCACCAAGGGCATTGGGTCTTGCTGGCATATCGCGCACCGCCGTGAGCCAATGGGATGGGCAACAAAAGACTTGGAGATACACCCCAGATCGTAACGATGGCCACATCGGGTTTTGACAATATCAGGCACCACGTCACGGCCTTCAAAATCGACAAAACAAATAGGGCAGGGATCATTTTTTTCTGTTATCAAAGATCCCTTCACAGAAGGAGAACAGCCAGCGGCATCCATGGACAAAGCAACCGTATCAGCCAGATAAGCGATACAGAGTAGAAGGTCTGAAGCCAGACGCCACCATAAAGTACTCTGAGGCAGGCTTTTGAATTTGCCCCGTTGACCCGCCAGAAAAAGGAGAAAATAATAATCAGGACACCCATAAATTTGCTCATTAAAATCAACCAGGAAGGAAAAACATAAGAAAAGGACATTCA
>JAQFVO010001371.1 GCA_027942505.1 Endozoicomonas sp.
AAAAAATCACAGCCGAATCAGACTCAACAGCTCAGAAGTTTTCTCTTCCATCAACGCCACATTCTTACGACTTTCGACGTTTAGTCGAATTACCGGCTCGGTATTAGACAGTCGCAGGTTAAACCGCCACTCGCCCATATCCACCGAAATCCCATCGGTATGATCGACAGCTACCGCATTCTTTTCATAAATGGCCAGAACCCGGTCAATAGCTGCCTGGGGATGAGCCAGTGTGCTGTTGATCTCACCAGAAGATGGGAACAGAGCAATGCGCTCGGCCACCAGTTCAGAAAGCTTCTTCCCCGGATTGGACATTAGCTCAGTGACCAGCAGCCACGGAATCATCCCGGAGTCACAGTAGGCAAAATCACGAAAATAGTGATGGGCACTCATCTCGCCACCATACACCGCATCTTCTTTGCGCATCCGCTCCTTGATAAAGGCGTGGCCGGTTTTGCACAACACCGGCACACCGCCAGCGGAGGAAATCTGATCAATGGTGTTCCAGGTTAAGCGAGGGTCATGAATAATCTTGGCGCGAGGGTAGTGGGCCAAAAACGCCTCACCCAGCAGCCCGACGATATAATACCCCTCAATAAACTGCCCTTTTTCATCAAACAGGAAGCAGCGGTCAAAATCCCCATCCCAGGCAATACCCATATCCGCCTTGTGTTCAAGTACTGCATCCATTGTTGCCTGACGACCGTCGGGTAATAGCGGGTTAGGAATTCCATGGGGAAAGTTACCATCCGGCTCATGGTGAATCTTCACAAACTGCACCGGCACACCAGTCGATTGAAACCGTTCCTCAATGGCATCAATCACATGTCCGGCGGCGCCATTGCCAGCATTCACCACCAGTTTCACAGGTTTCAACTCAGCGGGTTTAATATACCCGAGAATATGTTCAATATAAGCGTCCAGGTTGGAAACCTTCTGGTAAGACTCCAGGGAAAACCTCCCCGTGTCTCTGTGTGGTTCAACAAAAACCTCCTCGGCCAACTGCTGAATCTCCCGCAACCCGGTATCGCCAGAAATTGGTTTACTCTCCTCCCGCACCAGTTTCATGCCGTTGTAGTCTTTCGGGTTGTGGCTGGCAGTCACCATAATGCCGCCATCCGCTTTCAGGTGAGAGGTGGCAAAATATACCTCTTCAGTGCCGCACAGACCAATATCGATAACCTCGACACCGCCAGCCTGCAAGCCATCACTCAGTGCCGCTTTCAACTCTGGCGTTGAAAGACGTGTATCGCCGCCAACCACCATCGTTTTCGGCTTGAGGTATTCAGCCGTTGCCCGGCCAATTCGCCATGCAATGTCTTCATTCAACTCATTGGGCATACGGCCACGGATATCACCGGCCTTGAAGCAAGGGAGCGTAGACATTAAATTGAACCCTATAGTAGAGATGCATTTCCACTTCATGAATGGTGGCACTCAATTTTGCTGCTTATCCGTTGCGAAATTGTACGCACTGGGAAGGAGGTAATTCTGTCATAAACGCAACAAATGTGCGAAGAAACTGGGCAGCAACGACGATGGAGTTCTACCGGTTTATGTAACGATAGGTGTCGTTTTTCTTTCAGGCTGGCCAGCTAATACGCAGGATTTAGCCGCAACCTGAACAAAACGGAGTTCTGGTTCACGAGGTGCTCAATTCTACCGGTGACTCGGTAAAGACAAAGCTAGCGCATACTCAAATGAAGATAAATTGATGATTGATCATCTGAAAGCGCCTCGATGCCTCTGTCGAAATCTTGTTGGAACTTGTGATAACTGTCGTCAGCCTGATCGAGTTGATCCATATCCAGGCAGTTTACCAGGCAGCCGTTTAATCGATTGGACCGTGAGAAGGTGATGTCGCTGAGTCTGGCGAATGGGCACCGGCCATCTGGTGAGCAGGAAACCAGCAGATCAAGTTTTAAACAATGTCGCCATCCAAGTTCCGAATCCACTACTACTTCTTCAGCGGCATCCGGCTTATGTTGGTCGTAGGTGCCGCGGTCTGAATTTACACTTCCCACCACTGGCTGCCACGTTATACTCTTTCTCGGATAGTTTACGCAGGTCAGTTGTCCGCCCGGTATATCGAGTTTACTGGTATCGGGAAACATCCAGCGATCTGAAATGCCGCAGGTGACCAGGTGTGACAACAAACTCCATGTGTTGCACCAAAATGTGAAGGACTCGAGCGGAATGCCCGGTTGAAGCCAGATGGCGAAGCCTTTTGTATCATCAAAGGATATGCAGTGCTCGACTGATTGGAGGTTCGCGGGATATCCGGTCAAATAATTCGACAATTTCTCTGCTTTTTGCCGCAGGAAAGAGTGTGTTTTTTTCACCGTATACGCCGAAAGTACGACGCTGAGTAAATATAGCAACTGACTGTCAGCGTCGTCAGTACGCATTTCCAGGCAGCCAACTCCCTTTTCCGTCACTACGGCTACTGCAGAATCAGCTGGTAACGGGCCACCCCGGGGCTGCACACAAACAGACGGGTAATATTTAAAAGCAAGGGCTGCAAGAACAGGGTGCTGACAATCGTCAACATGAAAAATCATTGGTGCGCTGATTAACGGCTCTGGCCGGAACAGGTCCTTTTTGGTAATTCGATGCACGTAAGAATGAGTCGCGTCATCCCATGAAGAGTTAATCCTTGTAGTTGGCGCAAGACAGGTGGGACACACAGGGTTGTCATTAACCGGTGTATCAATCCAGCTCCTGTAGCAATCATCATGAAAAACATGTCGACATGCAGATAGCTTTACCAACCTTTCTGAGAGGCTGATCGGTTCATAGCAGATCGCGCAAGGCTCTTCTGCATCAGCATTAGCCTGGCCAATAACGGCCTGCGTGTTGTCAGACCGACTCCTGGTCCCGACAGCATTGGTAATTGTCGACCTTTCTGACCTGCATGTCGCAGATGTGGCAGGGAATGCACGACGCGACGCATCACTCATTGCTGGAAGACTCATTTTCTTACCCTTGTTTGCAACACCCTGATCTTTCTGCTGGCAGACAAAAAGCAGGGCACGGTAAGTACATTGACTTCGCGAGAGCAGCCTGAAAAGAGACGAAGCACGATCTTTCGCTTGCTGTACTCGCAGGATTTAAAGTTTGCCAAAGATCTGGTCGGTTGTTCGGTAGACAAGTTGGAAGGTAAAAAGGTTGCAAAAAAGTTCCTTTTTTCAGCCGACCCGTCGAGACCGCCTCAGGCAGACTGTGCTTGCCTGATCGTCCCCGGAAAACAGGTATTGCCAATGGACGCGTTGACGCCATGGATATTGACAGCCTTGGAAAAAGGTACATAATAAAATCGTTTTTAAAGCGAGTATGACGCGAGTGGTGCATGGTTTGAGTTCGTCAGATCGTTAACTAAATGCACCTACGTACCAACGAAACCGGTTAGTATCCTGGTGGCTCAGATCACTGCCACCGGAGGGCACAAAGCTTTTCTGGTCACTTGTGAACCGGTTGATTTGATATCGGGGAGAGGTTGTCAGTTGGCCTTGGGCGCAGTATACTGACGAACACTTTGATGCGGGGTGGAGCAGCCTGGTAGCTCGTCGGGCTCATAACCCGAAGGTCGTTGGTTCGAATCCAGCCCCCGCTACCAAACACCTTAAAACCCCCTTCGTGGGGTTTTTTGTTAGGTGGCGAGTAATTGATGTGCAGTGGTCGTTTAGTCCACGGCACCAACACACGGGGCTTTATAGCCCTTTTTTTGTTTTCACGGTGTTTTTCACAGGTGTTCAGTCGTGGCAGGTAAGCAGTCGCAACTGGAGGCACTTATCGAGCCGATCGTTGCGTCGCTTGGTTACCGTCTCTGGGGTATTGAGTTTCTTTCCCGTGGGCGAAATTCGCTGCTCCGGGTCTATATCGATACAGACAATGGCATCACTCTTGAGGACTGCGAGAAAGTCAGCCGTCAGGTCAGTGCGGTCATGGATGTTGAGGATCCCATTACTGACGAATACACCCTTGAGGTGTCTTCGCCGGGGTTGGACAGACCGCTGTTCCGACTTGAACACTACGAAATGATGGCTGGCCACACGGCCAATGTCCGGCTGAGAGTGCCTTTTGAAGGGCGCAGGAAGTACCGGGGCATCATCAAGGGAATTGAAGATCAGGATGTTGTTATCGAGGCCGATGGCCACGAGCTTCTGTTGCCGATCGAGAGCATCGAGAAGGCACAGGTGATACCACAGTTCGACTGAATTAACGTTCTGGTCGGGCGGTTATACCGGTTTGGCGGCCAAGGATGTGTTGGCATAGGCATGGACTGGTTCAGCATAGGCGAGGCAGAGCATGAGTAAAGAGATTCTGTTGGTCGTAGAGTCCGTATCCAATGAGAAGGGAGTACCGCCCGGAGTGATCTTTGAGGCGCTGGAAACCGCTCTGGCGACAGCGACCAAAAAGCGGTACGAAACCGAAGTGGATATCCGGGTAGCGATCAACCGGGCGAACGGGGAATACGATACCTTCCGTCGGTGGACCGTGGTCAAAGACGAGGATTTTGAATTTCCCGGCATGCATCTGACTCTGGATGAGGGCAAGGAAAATGATGAGTCCCTGGAGATTGGCGACATCTGGGAAGAACCCATTGAGTCGGAAGTCTTCGGGCGCATCGCGGCCCAGACTGCCAAGCAGGTTATCGTGCAGAAAGTGCGCGAGGCTGAACGCCTCCAGATGGTCGATCAGTACCGGGACAAAATGGGCAGCCTGATCTCCGGCACCGTCAAGAAGACCACCCGGGACAGCGTAATCGTCGATCTGGGCAACAACGCCGAGGCGGTGTTAAAGAAAGACCAGACCCTGCCCCGGGAAAACTTCCGCATGGGTGCCCATGTGCGTGCCCTGCTGCACGAAGTGGCCACCGAAGGCCGTGGACCTCAGCTGATGCTGTCACGCACAGCGCCGGCCATGCTGGTGGAGCTGTTCCGCATTGAAGTGCCAGAGATTTCTGAAGAAGTTATCGAGATCCGGGGTGCTGCCAGGGATCCCGGTTCACGCGCCAAGATCGCCGTGAAAACCAATGACGGTCGTATCGACCCGGTCGGTGCCTGCGTCGGTATGCGCGGCGCACGGGTGCAGGCGGTATCGGGCGAACTGGGCAATGAACGGGTTGACATCGTGCTGTTCGACGATAACCCGGTGCAGTACGTCATCAACGCCATGCAGCCAGCCGAAGTGGCCTCCATTGTCGTTGATGAAGACAAAGGCACCATGGATATTGCCGTCAGTGAAGACAACCTGGCCCAGGCCATTGGTCGTGGTGGGCAGAACGTCCGCCTGGCCAGCGAACTGACTGGCTGGACGCTCAACGTCATGACCGAGCAGGACGCCGCCGCCAAGCAGGAACAGGAAGCTGGCCGCGTAGTCCAGACCTTCCGCGACCGACTGGGCGTGGACGATGAGCTGGCCGAATTACTGATGGCTGAAGGCTTTACCTCCATGGAAGAGATCGCCTACGTACCCCTGGAAGAGATGCTGGCCATTGAAGGCTTTGATGAAGATTTAGTTGAACAGTTACGCTCAAGGGCCAAGGACCAGTTACTGACGCAGGCCATAGCCCAGGAAGAAAAGCTCGATGGCACCCAGCCTGCTGATGACCTTCTGAATATGGAGGGCATGGAACAGCACCTGGCCTATGAGCTGGCCAGTCGCGGTGTGATTACGATGGAAGATCTGGCTGAACAGTCGATCGACGACCTTCTGGACATCGACGGTATGGACGAAGATCGCGCTGGTGAGCTGATCATGACGGCGCGAAAACCGTGGTTTGATGAAGCGGGTAACTGAGCGGGCCACTGAGAGGAGAAGTGTGAATGGCAGATGTAACCGTAGAGCAACTCGCAGCAGTGGTCGGCGCTCCAGTGGAGCGGTTGTTGCAGCAGATGAAAGACGCTGGTCTGACGAAAAGCAGCGCCAACGAGTCTGTGTCCGATGCCGAAAAACAGCAGCTGCTGGCCCACCTGAAGCGAGCTCATGGTGATGCTGGTACCGGTTCTGAACCGACCCGGATTACGCTCAAGCGTAAGACCGTCAGTCGTATGAAAGTTGCCGGTGGCAATTCCGGCAAGAACAAAGTCGTCAACGTTGAAGTGCGTAAAAAACGCACCTACGTCAAGCGCGAAGCCGCTGAAGAAACCCCTAAAGCTGAGGAAGCCGCTGCTCGTCCGGAGAAAAAAACCGAAGAGCGTGGCCAGCGCCGGGATGACCGGGGTCAGCGTAAAGATGACCGTGGTCCGCGCCGTGATGATCGCGGCCAGAAAGAAGAGCGCGGTGCTCGCAGTGATGATCGTGGCGCTCGCAGCGATGATCGCGGGTCCCGTAGTAGTAGTGACCGCGGCGCTCGCACTGGTGACCGTGCTGCACGCCCATCTGCACCGGTTGTTGAACCATCATACGGCGACGCACCACCACCGCCGTCAGATGATCGTAAGTCACGCGGCAAGCGCGGCGCCAAAGGCAAGGACCGTCGCAGCGACAGCGACGACCTGCCACGTCGTGGCCGCGGCCGTGGCAGTGAGCGCGAACGGGACGACCGCCGTGGCGGCAGCCGCAAGTTTGCCCGTGCCATGGCACCGGAATCCATTGCTCACGGCTTTACCAAGCCAACGGCACCTGTCGTTCGTGAAGTCTCCATTCCAGAGACCATCACCGTGGCTGAGCTGGCGAACAAAATGGCGGTTAAAGCCGCTGACGTGATCAAGGCCATGTTCAAGATGGGCTCCATGGTCACCATCAACCAGGTCATCGACCAGGATACCGCCAGTATTGTGGTGGAAGAGATGGGCCACAAATACAAGCTGACCAAGGCCGATGCCATTGAAGACACCCTGGTGGATGATCAGCTTGAAGATGTCGTCTATGAGGCCAAGCCCCGGGCACCGGTCGTCACTGTTATGGGTCACGTTGACCACGGCAAGACATCGCTGCTCGACTACATCCGCAAGAGCCGTGTGCAGGCCGGTGAGGCCGGTGGTATTACCCAGCACATTGGTGCTTATCATGTGCAGACGGATCGCGGCATGGTCTCCTTCCTGGATACACCGGGTCACGCCGCCTTTACCGCCATGCGTGCCCGTGGTGCCAAGGCGACAGATATCGTTATCCTGGTGGTCGCAGCCGACGACGGCGTAATGCCGCAAACCGAGGAAGCGGTCCAGCATGCCAAGGCGGCAGGCGTGCCCATCGTGGTTGCGGTCAACAAGATCGATAAGGAAGATGCGGACCCGGATCGCGTCAAGAACGAGCTGTCTGCCCGCGACGTGATTCCCGAAGAGTGGGGTGGCGATACCCAGTTTATCCCGGTTTCGGCCCTGACTGGTCAGGGTGTGGAAGAGTTGCTCGAAGCTGTTATCCTGCAGGCTGAAGTGCTGGAGCTGACGGCTCCGGACGAAGGCCCGGCCAGAGGCGTGGTGGTAGAGTCTCGTCTGGATAAAGGCCGTGGTCCGGTGGCGACCGTACTGGTGCAGGCCGGCATGCTCAAGCAAGGCGACAACATTCTGGTCGGTCAGCAGTACGGCCGGGTGCGCGCCATGCTGGACGAAGACGGTAAGGCGATCAAAGAGGCAGGCCCATCCATTCCAGTGGAAATCCTCGGCCTGGATGGCACGCCGGACGCCGGTGATGAGATGCTGGTGGTTCGCGATGAGCGTAAGGCCCGTGAAATCGCCCTGTTCCGCCAAGGCAAGTTCCGTGAGGTGAAACTGGCTCGTCAGCAGGCTTCCAAGCTGGAGAATATGTTCTCCAAAATGGGTGCTGAGGAGAAGAAAACCCTCAACATCGTGCTCAAGGCCGATGTTCGCGGATCTCTTGAGGCGCTGACGGCATCTCTGGAAGAGCAGGGCAACAACGAAGTGGAAGTGAAGGTCATTTCTGGTGGTGTTGGCGGTATTACCGAAACCGATGCCAACCTGGCTCTGGCTTCTCATGCGGTCATCGTTGGCTTCAACGTGCGAGCTGATGCCACTGCCCGCAAAGTTATTGAGTCTGAAGAGCTTGACCTGCGTTACTACAGCGTTATTTACGACATCATCGACGATGTCAAAAAAGCGCTCACCGGCATGCTGGGCTCTGATACCCGCGAGCAGATTGTTGGTGTGGCCGAAGTGCGCGAAGTATTCCGCTCACCGAAGTTCGGTGCGGTGGCTGGCTGTATGGTCATTGAGGGTACTGTGTACCGCAACGACCGTATCCGCGTACTGCGCGACAACGTCGTGATCTACGAAGGCGAGCTGGAATCCCTGCGCCGCTACAAGGATGACGTGAACGACGTCCGTAACGGGATGGAGTGTGGTATTGCCGTTAAGAGCTACAACGACGTCAAACCCGGCGACAAGATTGAGGTTTACAAGACCATCGAAGTCCAGCGTACGCTATAACCGGTCTTCAGGTCTTAAGCAATACACCAAAGCCCGCGGCCTGACACCCGCGGGCTTTCTGATATGAGCGCTTGAAATGGCTAAAGAGTACAGTCGTACCCAGCGGGTTGCGGACCAGATTCAAAAAGAACTGGCCCAGCTGATCCAGCTGGAGATGAAAGATCCGCGCCTTGGCATGGTGACGGTCAGTGCCGTGGAGGTGAGTCGGGATATGTCGTTTGCTGATGTCTACGTGTCATTTCTGGGCGTGGATGATCAGCAGAAGATTGATCAATCGTTAAAAGTTCTGAGCCAGGCAGCCGGTTTTCTGCGCTCCCAGCTGGCCAGGGCAATCAAGCTGCGCTTCACCCCGCAGCTGCGCTTCTTTTACGACAACAGCCTGCGCCGGGGCGCCTATCTCTCATCGCTGATCGATGAGGCCATCGCCAAAGACGCCCGGGCAGTCAGTGACCAGGATTGTGAGGAGTAAATCATGGCCAGAAGAGGTCGGCGTGTTGTTAACCGTGGTCGTCCGGTGGATGGCATCATTGTTGTGGATAAAGTGTACGGTGCTTCCTCTAATGAAGTGCTGCAGCGAGTAAAGCGTCTTTATAATGCTGCCAAGGCTGGTCACACCGGCAGCCTTGACCCGCTGGCGACCGGTGTTTTGCCTATTTGCCTGGGCGAGGCCACCAAGTTCTCTCAGTACCTGCTGGACTCCGACAAGTCCTATCGCACCACCATGAAAATGGGTGTGCGCACCACCACCGGTGATCGTGAGGGCAGTGTCGTAGAAGAGCGTCAGGTGACGGTAAGCCGTGCTGATGTGGAAGGAGTGCTCACCCGTTTTCGGGGTGATATACAACAAGTGCCCAGCATGTATTCAGCCCTGAAATACAACGGGCGGCCTTTATACGAATATGCCCGCGAAGGCATCGAGGTAGAGCGCCCTGCTCGTACCATCACGATTCACCGGCTGGAACTGCTGGACTTCAATGGGGATGAGTGCGTGTTCGAGGTGGACTGCACCAAAGGCACCTACATTCGCACCCTGATTGAAGACATCGGCGACGCCCTTGGCTGCCTGGGTCATGTATCTGAACTCAAGCGCCTGAAGGCCGGCCCTTACACTGAGCATCAGGCCTACTCACTGGATGAGCTGGCACGTCTGCGTGATGAGGCCCGGGACACCGGCCTGGACGAACAGCAGCAGGCCGAGTTTGCCGAGCTGTCTGCCCTGGTGCAGGAATCCGGACGTGAACAGCTCGATGGTGATCAGACTGAGCGCTTGAAGGTGCTCTCCCGTCTGCGCAACAAGGCCGGCGATCGGGTTATCGACGCACTGCTGCTGCCGCAGGACAGCGCGGTCAGCGACTGGCCCCAGGTAAAACTGGGTGCAACCAGCAGCTATTTCATCGCGCAGGGCAATCCGGTGCAAGTGCCCCAGGCGCCAACCAGCGGAAATGTGCGTATTTATGGCATGGCTGAGGGCAGTGACGAGCTGAGCTTTCTGGGCATTGGTGAAATCACCGATGATGGTCTGGTGGCACCGAAACGGTTAGTGAAGGGGTGATTGGGACGGGCTTTTGTCCGCTCGTCGGTCCACAGTTTTTTTTGGACGCCTTCTCAACATGGTGATAAAATGCCTCGCCTGATTGTAAGGCTGGCTGTAAATATGCACGGTCACGCCGGTTTTCTGTAACGCATATTATTCGGAGATTGAACAATGGCTTTGACTGCTCAAAAGAAAGCTGAAATCCTTAAAAAGTTTGCGCGCTCTGAGGGCGACACGGGCTCTCCTGAAGTTCAGGTCGCTCTGCTGACGGCAAACATTGAAGGCCTGCAGGGGCACTTCAAGGCGAATCACAAAGACCACCACTCCCGTCGTGGCCTGATTCGCATGGTAAACCAGCGCCGCAACCTGCTGGACTACCTCAAGCGTAAGGATGTTGAGCGTTATCGTGCGCTGATCCAGAGTCTCGGTCTGCGTCGCTGATCGGCACATAACGGGCGGTGGTGTCTTGTGTCACCTCCCGCAGTCAAGGCACCGCGAGCTGCATTATCTGTGGCTGGCGGTGTTTTGCTATTTGCAGGTTGAAATTCCTGCTCCCGCCGGGGCGCACACTGCGCGCTGGCTACACGCACTACCCGGGCCTGCACTGTCTGCATGGGGTGCAATTCACAGACCTTTTCGAAGAGGCCTGTCAATTGCATCCATCTCTATGACGGTTTGGATGCAGGCAGGGTGGTATCGATTGGTCATAAAGGAAAATAACGTGAGTATTGCTCCAAAAGCCTCCACCAAAACGTTCCGGTTCGGTAAACATACCGTTACCCTGGAAACAGGTCGTATCGCTCGTCAGGCCTCTGGCGCCGTTCTGGCCACCATGGACGACTTACAGGTTCTGGCCACCGTTGTTGGTGCTAAAAGCGCCCGTGACGGTCAGGACTTCTTCCCCCTTTCGGTTCACTACCAGGAAAAAGTGTACGCTGCCGGCAAGATTCCCGGTGGCTTTTTAAAACGTGAAGGCAAGGCCAGCGAAAAAGAGACGCTGACTTCCCGCCTGATTGATCGCCCTATTCGCCCACTGTTCCCGAAAGGCTTCATGAACGAAGTCCAGGTTATTGTGACCGTCATCTCGGTCGACAAAAAGCACGACCCGGACATTCTCGGCATGATCGCCACCTCGGCCGCACTGGCCATCTCCGGCATTCCTTTTGCCGGTCCGGTGGGCGCAGCCCGTATCGGCTTTACCGAAGAGGACGGTTACATTCTCAACCCGTCGTTTGAACAGCTGAAAAAATCTGAGCTGGACATGGTGGTTGCCGGTACCAGCGATGCCGTGCTGATGGTTGAGTCCGAAGCCCAGGAGCTGACGGAAGACGAGATGCTTGGCGCCGTCCTGTTCGCCCAGCAAGAGTACCAGTGTGTGATCGATGCGATCCGTGAGTTTGCTGCCGACGTGGGCAAACCTGCCTGGGACTGGCAGCCAGAGCCGGAAAAAACCGCCGTCAAAGAAGCTGTTGCTGCGGCCTTTGAAGAGAAAATCCGCGCAGCCTATCAGGTCACCATCAAGCAGGAGCGCAGCAACACGCTGGCAGCCCTGCGTGCTGAAGCCGAAGCGACCCTGGCCGGTGAAGGCAAGTTCACTGCTGACGATGTATCGGCCTGCTTCGGCAAGCTGGAGAAGTCCATCGTTCGTGGCAACATCATCAATGGCCAGCCGCGAATCGACGGGCGTGATACCAAAACTGTGCGTCCGATCACGGTCGAAGTTGGCGTGCTGAAAAAGACCCATGGTTCCGCGCTGTTCACCCGCGGTGAGACTCAGGCTATTGTCACCACCACGCTGGGCACTGCCCGTGATGCACAGTTTATCGATGCGCTCGAAGGGGAGAGCCGTGATGCTTTCATGTTGCACTACAACTTCCCTCCTTACTCAGTAGGTGAGTGTGGTCGTATGGGGCCTCCCGGGCGTCGTGAAATTGGCCATGGTCGTCTGGCTCGCCGTGGTATTCAAGCCGTACTGCCCAGCGAAGATGAGTTCCCGTACACTGTGCGCGTGGTCTCTGAAATCACTGAGTCCAATGGTTCCAGCTCCATGGCGTCTGTCTGTGGTTCTTCCCTGTCGCTGATGGATGCTGGTGTGCCTCTGAAAGCGCCCGTAGCCGGTATCGCCATGGGGCTGGTCAAAGAGGGCGAGCAATTCGCCGTCCTGACCGACATTCTCGGCGACGAAGATCACCTCGGCGATATGGACTTTAAAGTGGCCGGTACTGCCCACGGTGTCACTGCCTTGCAGATGGACATCAAGATTGCCGGAATCACCGAAGAGATTATGGACATCGCGCTTGATCAGGCCCTGCACGCTCGTTTGCACATCCTGTCTGAGATGAACAAGGTGATTGCCCGCTCTCGTAATGAGCTGTCGCCTAATGCACCAATGACCATGACCCTGAAGATTGATCAGGACAAAATCCGTGACGTTATCGGTAAGGGCGGTGCCACTATTCGCTCCATCTGCGAGGAGACTGGCGCATCTGTTGATATTGCTGACGATGGCACCGTCAAAATTTACGGTGATACCCGTGAAGCGTGCCAGGCTGCCTATGACCGCGTTTACGGTGTCACAGCCGAGGCGGAGATTGGCAAGATCTACCACGGTACGGTTACCCGCATCGTTGAGTTCGGTGCCTTCGTTAACATTCTGCCTGGCCAGGATGGTCTGGTACATATTTCGCAGATCGCCGATCACCGTGTGGAAAATGTGGGCGACTACCTGCAAATGGGGCAGAAGCTGGACGTTGTTGTTATGGACCTGGACAGCCGTGGCCGCATCAAGCTGAGTATCAAAGAAGTGGCTCGGATCCGCGA
>JAQFVO010001377.1 GCA_027942505.1 Endozoicomonas sp.
TAGTACTGAATCCATCATCAGGAATAATAAATTTTTTGCATGTTGGATGTTATTTTTAGTCCTTGAATTGAACGAAACGGCTTTATTAACTGATATCTATTACAAAAACATAGCCGTTTACTATGCAAATAAACGACAATAGTACATCTTATAAAAAATGATATCGACTTGCCAAAAAACACCCTGGCATTAGTGAATGGCAACGTGATAAATGCTGACTACTGAACGGCAGGAACGTCTGCTCAACGTTATCTTAAAGTGAATAATCTCAGGAGTTGTCTTTAAATAATTTTCACATCTCCAGGGACGCTACCCGCCGCCCGCAAAAGCACAAACTGTTGTGCCTTTGCAGGTGGCAGGTAGCGACCTGAAATGTGGCAATTATTTCAGAATAATTCCTAAGTAAACGTCATTGCCATGAATTGTGGAGAATCGACAGCAAAATTGCAGGTAAACCCGGGCAATTACCCGCAAGGATAACGTGATGTATTGAGTTAATTTGTGGTTATGGGCGCCAGCCCAATGCAACCAGTACCTGAGCCAACTTGAAAAGACTGGGACAGTAATCCTCTCTGGTAACACTTCGTCTGGAAATGCTCCAGCGCCGCCGGCGATGCACCGGCAGCCCGATAATCATTCATCACCTGATCTGAGGTAACCAGCTGACCAGACAGCGACAAGCCCATCAGGCAACAACGCCCTATGAAAACGGCATACTCAATCGGGTTGCCAGCAAGGCAGTAACACTCGCCCACCTCAGCCAAGGTAATTTCACGACCTTCAGGCTGCAATCCCAACCGCCAGCATCGCTCGGCAAAGTAAGCACTTTCCAGCGCGGTCGCAGGTAATTCGGATGACGCCAGCGCAGGCCATTTCGGCGGGCTCTGCACATCACCATCAGACGATAAAGGACGTTCAAATGAGTGTATCACCGAGACGGTAGACAGGCCCCCACCGACCACTTTCGTGTTGAATTCGTCGACGTTCGCTGGTGGCGCTCTTCGACGGACTCAGAATGAAGGTACTTTGGTGATAGATTCATCTCTGTCTCGTCTCTGAACACGCTATGCCCACCACTCATATAAGTAGCACCGCTGACATCACGCCCCAGTGTTGAGCAATGAATACTACAACCAGCGTCAACAGACGGAACCGAAGCAGAGTCAACAGACGGAACGGAAGGCGTAATTGTAAGGCTATTCACTTGATTAGAACCTCCAGTGAAGGGATGGAAACCTGACGAAGACCTCAGACAGTCCCGCTTAGTTCCCTGGATAAACCTGAACCTCGCGAACCAGTACCACCACAATAAAAAAGCGAACCGTTCTCATGCCGTCGATCATAGTAGTTACAGCCTGTTTTGTTGTGGTGGGCGGTAAGGTGAGCACATGATCTGGAGATGATCCATGGACAAACACCAATGTCGGGAACAGGGCCGGTGGTCAGCCACAAGCCTGTCTATCAGAACGCTTTGCCGCTCAGCAATCACGCTCGTCCGGCGGACCATGATATCCGGGGGGCTAGCTTAGGCCGGAGAATGTCAGCAAGCCTGGCAAGTATTAATGAATAATAACCCGCTGCCAGCAACTCATGGTCGTATTGGTTACCACCCTTGCGAAGATGCCTGCAATCGCGTTCAAATACACGACGTTGAAATATTCATACCATCGAGCGTTTTCCTGGTGACATGGACATCAGCCAGAACTGGCCGATGCCCACCACACAAGCTGATACTGGCAAAAAAATGCTGGTGGTGGGTGCTGGTCCATCTGGTTTGACGACGGCTTA
>JAQFVO010001394.1 GCA_027942505.1 Endozoicomonas sp.
ACCACGCACCTGAAAAAATGGTTGGTTGCCATGGGGCTATCGCTACTGACAGGCTGTGCTGCACAGGCTCCGAACAATGAACCCAGTGCATTTCAGCTGGCTGACCCCCACTCAATACTGGTCTTGCCCGTGGTCAATGAATCGGTAGATGTTGACGCCCCAACTACTTCCTGTCGACCATCTCAGTCCCGCTGGCAGAAAAAGGGTATTGCGTATTTCCGGTTCATACGGTGAAGACGGTACTGGAGGGTGAAGGTTTGTACGACGCCAACCTGGTACACTCTCCCGACCCGGTACAGCTGGGCGATATGTTTGATGCTGATGCCATTCTCTATGTCACCATCAATGAGTGGGATGCCCAGTATATTGTTGTCAGTACGACGGTTACCGTAAGCTTTACTTACCGAATTCTCAGTGGCAAAACCGGTGAGGAGCTATGGACGGCCAGTAAAACGATGAAGTACACCCCCGACAACACCACATCAACGGGTAATCCCATGGCCGATTTACTGGTGATGGCCGTCTCTACGGCAATAACCCGGGCTGCACCGAACTACCTCCCACTGACCCGCCAGGCCAACTATCAGGTGCTTTATCTTGATCCGACAAAACTGCCTAATGGTCCGTATCTGAGACCAAAAATTTGACCATGCCAGACAAAAAAGGCACCCGTTTTCTCAGCCGGGAAATTTATGGGTGCCTTATTTTTTCACCACTATTTTGAAGCACTGCCTCCTTTCGATTAGCTGGGGCTGTTTAAACGACACTGCCATTGTTCATAAGTAAGGGCGCCGTCTGTCACGGTGTAATCATTAAGATAATTTATATAACCACCAATAGGGACGTAGGCTCTGTCTCTGGGGGCTAGCAAACTATTAAGCATGGCTTGATTAGCCTCACGGATTGATGGGGAAAGTTGTACCTCACCGAAAGGGAACTCAGGCGTTGGATCGCCACGGGAAAGTTCAACAGCCCGGTTGGCAAGTTGTGCATAAAACCCTGAGTTAAAATGTTTGAACAGAAAACCGGTAAAGTCGTTGATAAATGCTGCCTGGCTCAACATAAAGCGATTGTCAGCTTCGCTTAGCCCTGTGTGAGTCGTATGACCTTTATCTTCAAGACGCCTGCTAATGAACTCCTGAAGACAAATTAACTGTTTTTCATAGGGTAAATTGATCGTGTTAGTATACTGGCGGATATCTGAACAGGTTTTCAGAGCTTCATCAGACACCTTGGCAGATGAAAAGGTTTGTTCAGTGAATTGGTAAAATTCAGTATCCCCCATTTCTTTCAATCGGTCTTTGAATATCACGAGGTTATGATCAAGTGATTGAGTGCCTGGTCCGTGGTGCGAAGAAATGGAAGTTGTGCGCTGAAAAGTTGCCGGCAAGACGGTTTTTAGTTGCTGCAGTTTCCCGGCAATATAATTCACAGCTCGAGTAACGGCATGGACCATTCGACCCCACAAAGACACTTTGGTGATCCTGGCGCACAAACCATTAGATGCTGTTGGATCTGCAAGTACACAGGCGTGGGAAAGCTGAGCCACAGATTCTGAAACCATTTGCACAATTCCTTATGTTTAATTGTTCTATCCGATTTTGGACTTAAATTTCTTGATAAGGTTCAAATGGCTACGTTGATATCTTCGGTCTTGAACTAACGTCAGTTTTTGGATGGCATAAATCCAGTTCATCATTTCAATGAGATTGATGTGTACCATCTCCCTGTGCGCCCTTCGACAGGTTCCTGGCTGTTTAGCCGGGGAATTCGATACGGATTGCATTCCTCAATTCAAGATAAAGAGGTGGTTTTGTGGTGAACTTTCTTCTGACCTGTAAGTCCATATAAGCACCCATGCCCACAGCACCAGTGATATGGCAGCGCACGGGGTGGCTCTGAAGGATGTTTTAACGATCAGACACTATAAGTTGTATTATGAATTCGACAAGTTTCAGCTTTACCAACTCCAGCATCAGCAATAATGTTTCCGGCTACGTTTGTCCCCTCTGCCCGGAAAAAACCAACGCCGAGGCACAGTTCAGCGACCGAACCGTTGACAAGGCTCTCGTTCAGACCTCGTGCCAGCCGAAACCTCACACTTACCACCTGGGTTGCATTACCCGACACTTTGAGAATCCAGCGAACAGAAAATGTGTTATCTGCGATCATGAGCCGTTACCCCTTTATCGTGTCGACGAGGCCAAACTTTTTGAAGACTCTCCTTATTGTGAGGCTCACGCTCTGGCTGCTTGTCGTCGTGGTGATATGGAGTCCTTGAACCTGTTTCTGTCGGCAGCAGCTCCTGAGATGGCTAACAGGAAGTTTCGTTCAGCACTGACGGGTAAACAGGTCTCTTTGCTCTGCGTAGCCGCCAGCCGCGGTGACATTGCCTGTCTGAAAGTCTTGATTAGTAAAGGGGCAAATGATCTGGATACTGCCCTACTCAACGCTGCTGCTGGGGGCCACGTCGAATGCCTGAAATTGCTGATTGAAAAAGGAGCAAACAATCTCAATATGGCGTTGAAAAGCGCTATCGGTCATGTTGACTGCGTGAGACTGCTGTTTGAAGCGGGGGCCGACGATTTCGGTGGCGCCCAGATGATGGCCATCCGCAAAGGGGATAGTGCCTCTTTGCAGGTTGCTCTCAAGAACGAAAGCCAAGACTTAAGTCATCTTACGATCTTCTGTGCTGCCAGGGGGCATGCTGAGTGCTTTCGGGTCCTTACCGATCATGGCGCTAAAATTGGGCTGTCTTTGCAGGTGGCGGCCAACTTTGGCCACGTTGACGTTGTGCGTGTCATATTGACTAACGTCGAAGTAACCAGTGGCAGCATGTACCTTGCGCTCTGGGCGGCAGCGCGCGCTGGTAAAATTGACTGCATGAAGTTTCTGCTCGACAATGTGCCTGAAATTAATTTGTTGAGTCTCCAGGCCTCTCTGGAGGAGGCCCGCGATGCGGGTCACACAGAATGTGTTGAGTGTCTGGAAAAAACGATCTCAAGCGCCAGAGGTCTGTCCTGTACCATCTTGTGACTCGCGCGTTTTAGTTTTTAGGAGCGGCTGGTATCTCAGCTCCCTCAGACTCAGCCCAAGTTCAAGCTCATGTTGCAGTGTTGCCAGTCGCAACGACAGTTGCGCCTGACTTTTGCGACTCAAAACTTTTTTTAGTGCCCCTGTAGCCTCGCTGTCGGTTTTGCCAAAACTTCTTGTAGACTGCCAAAGCGGTTGAGCAAAATCGGGGTCAAAATCGCAAAATCGGGGTCATATATGGTCCGCCCCGCATTGCAAGGAAAAGTTGTCACAACGGCTTTTAAAGAGTAATGCTTCCACTCT
>JAQFVO010001408.1 GCA_027942505.1 Endozoicomonas sp.
CACAAAGGAAAAGAAAAGCTCTTCTTTGTGCTCTTCGTGTCCTTCGTGGTTCCCTTCTTTTCAGAGCCTTTTGCGACACCCTCGGGAAGCGGGAAGCAGGCGGCGTTCATTCAACGATAAAAATCGGCCTCGCCCTCAGGGCGATTTTTAAAACGTCGATGCAGCCACATGTACTGCTCCGGATGTTCACGTACCCGCTGTTCAATAAACTGATTCAGCCCAAGCGTATCCTGATAATCATCACCGGACGGAATTTCTGCCAGCGGGGGGTACAGGCAGACTTCATAGCCACGGGCATCAGCCAACCGGGTCACCATCATGGGAACCACCCGGGCATGGCCACTTCTGGCCAGCCGGGAAGTGCCGGTAACGGTGGCCGCCTGAACGCCGAAAAAGGGCACAAACAGGCCATTGCGGATGCCGTAGTCCTGGTCCGGGGAATACCAGACCGTGCGACCGCTCTTCAGTGCACGCAGCATGCCTCGCACATCGCGTCTGCCCAGTAGCTGGCTGTCAGGATCAAATCGATGCCTTAAACGACGTTGTATGTATTCAAAAACCGGGTTGCCATGTTCCCGATAGGTGGCGTCAACACTGTGTCGTTGAGTTATCAAACGACCAGCTAATTCTATTGTGGTGAAGTGCATCACCATCAAAATAGTGCCTTTATCCGCTTGCAGATGCTCAAGTCCCCGGTAGCTGACCTTGGCTTCCAACCGGCATCGCGGCCACCACCAGGCGATCACCACCTCCATCACCCCGATACCAACCGACTCAAAGTTTTTGCGCAACAGCGCCTCAGTGGCCGATGAATCGAGCCCGGGGAAGCATTTTTGCAAGTTTACCCGGGCAATACGCACCCGCTTGTGCCCTGTTCGGTACACAGCCCGCCCAAGCAGACGACCGAGCTGCAGGATCACCCGGTATGGCAGCAGGGAGAAAATAAACGACAGTCCAATACCAAGCCAGGTAAGCCAGTACTTCGGATGAAGGAAGGCCAGATGAAAGGTATCATCAGCACGGGCATCCTTACGCTCTTTATTGCCAAGGGTTTGCGTCATATAAATACATTCAATACTTGTATCTGATCTGTGAGTTCTCTACGCTTCTGGTTGACGTGGAGAAAGCTGACCATTTAACCTGCTGTTATGTTGTTACACGTCAGTGGCGCGTAACCATTATACGATCCGTGTACGCTCTGCTTGCGCAACGTTTGTGCTCGAATCAGTACACTAGTCACTCACATCAGAGTCACACGTTATGACCCTTCAACTGCATACCGGCACCAGCGCTGCAGCTTTCAAGATGACCGGTGGTATTTATACACTGACTACGCTTGAATTGCATTCAACCAATCCAGCGCAGATTTCCCACCAGCTGGAGACCATGGTCGAAAAGGCCCCTATACTGTTCCAGCAGACGCCGGTGATCATCGCCTTTGATCAACTCAGCCCTGAGCAACCACCCATCGACCTTTACCAGCTGCGTCACACGTTACAGCAGTTTGGCCTGATCTTCATTGCCATCCGTGGCGGTCAGGAGAGCCACAAGCAGGCGGCCATGATGGCGGGGATACCCTGGCTCCCCGCACCAAGGCAGCGCAGCGGCGCTGAAACGAGCCTTGACGGGTGCGAGTCTAACGTGGTGATCATGCAAAAAACCCGCGCTGCAACATCGACAGACATTGCCGAGCCCGTGCAATCTTTTCAGAAAGCCACTTTGGTTGAGCACCCGATCCGTTCCGGGCAGCAGGTTTACGCCGAGGGTGACCTGATCGTCACCGGCCCGGTCAGTGCCGGGGCAGAGTTACTGGCCGGTGGTAATATACACGTCTATGGGCCACTGCGTGGTCGAGCCCTGGCCGGCGTCAACGGTGATGGCGAAGCACGCATATTCTGCCTGCAGTTTGCCGCCGAACTGATCTCCATAAATGGTCAATACCGGACGCTTACTGGCACAGGTGAGGATGAGCATTTGTGGGGAGAGAGTGTAATTATCACCCTTGATCAACAAAGCTTGCACATACGGAAACTTTAAGAAATACTGAACCAACGTTCTGTTCTTGAATTACTGCAGGATTCCACCTTGGCTCGTATTATAGTTGTGACTTCTGGTAAAGGTGGCGTTGGAAAGACCACCACCAGCGCTTCAATTGCTACCGGACTAGCTCTCAAAGGTCACAAGACCGTCGTCATTGATTTTGACGTGGGACTGAGAAACCTCGATCTGTTGATGGGTTGCGAGAGACGTGTTGTTTATGATTTCGTCAACGTGATCAACGCCGAGGCGGAGCTGCACCAGGCCCTGATTCGTGACAAGCGCACCGAAAACCTCGCTATTTTGCCCGCGTCCCAAACCCGGGACAAAGAAGCGCTGACTCTTGAAGGGGTGGAAAAGGTTCTCAATCAACTGTCGAAAGACTTTGACTTTATTGTTTGCGACTCCCCGGCAGGCATTGAGCACGGAGCCATGATGGCACTCTATTTTGCCGATGAGGCCATCATCACTACCAACCCTGAAGTATCCTCGGTGCGTGACTCTGACCGCATTCTGGGTATTTTGCAGAGTCGCTCCCGTCGTGCCGTGGAGAATCTTGAGCCGGTCAAAGAGCACCTGCTGCTCACCCGTTATAATCCTGACCGGGTTCTCAGAGGCGAAATGCTCGACATCCAGGACGTTGAGGAGATACTCGCTATCCCGCTACTGGGCGTCATCCCCGAATCAACCGCCGTGCTGAAAGCCTCCAACCAGGGCGTTCCGGTGGTCTGCAACAATGACAGTGATGCCGGCCAGGCATACAGCGACGTCGTTGCCCGTTTCCTGGGAGAAGAAGTGCCACACCGCTTTCTTGAGCCCCCGAAGAAAGGATTTCTGCAACGAATGTTTGGAGGAATAGGATGAATATCATGCAGCTATTCCGGTCGCGCAAAGCCGAAGGCAGCGCGGCCATAGCCAAGGAGAGACTGAGAATAATCGTAGCTCATGAACGCGGCAGCCGGAACGGGCGTGACTTCCTGCCAGCCATGGAGCGAGACATTCTCAAGGTTGTACAAAAATACATTGCCGTGCAGCAAGAGTGTATCGACATCAAGCTCGATGCCCAGGATGGCTGTTCTATTCTGGAGGTCAATGTGCAGCTGCCAGACTGATGGCAGCCGCTCCCCCCTGAAGATGTACCACTCATCACATCAGCCACAGAAACAGCCAACAATCACCGCATTGCCTTTATTATTCTGCGACCATTGCAGCAGCGATCTCTTTGATCTAAAAATACGACACGTTATAAATAAGCGACAAACTCTACGCATTAAACGGCACATACCGAATAATTACTGCGTTACACGCAAGGTAGCCCAATGAATAAAGATCATTTTAATCAGGCACTGATTCAGTTCCTCGATGCCTCGCCAACACCCTATCATGCTGTGGCTGTCATGGCCGCAAGGCTTGAGGCGGCAGGATTCCAGCCACTGACAGAGGCACAAACCTGGTCTCTGACCCAGGGCGAAAAGTACTACGTCACCCGCAATGACTCCTCCATTGTCGCGTTCATTATGGGTGATCCGGAACGAGGTGCCAGAATGGTCGGAGCACACACGGACTCCCCCTGCCTGAAAGTGAAGCCAAAGCCAGAAATGGGCAAACACAGCTATTTCCAGCTGGGCGTTGAAGTATACGGCGGTGTTTTATTAAACCCCTGGTTTGACCGGGACCTCTCCATTGCCGGGCGGGTGCAGTACCTCAACAATGAGTTGCGCCTGTGCCACCGGTTAATTGACTTCAAGCGTCCTGTGGCCACTATTCCCAGCCTGGCCATTCACCTGGACCGTGAAGTGAACAATGGCCGGGCCATCAACCCGCAAACAGACATACCACCCATCCTGTTCCAGCTTGGTGATGAAGAGCGAACCGATTTTCGCGACCTGCTGAAAGAAGAGCTGGTGCGCCAAGGCTGCAACGACTGCCAGAGCGTTGTGGAGTTCGATCTCTCTTTCTATGACACTCAGGGCGCTGCCGTCATTGGCCTGAGAAATGATTTTATCGCCAGCGCACGACTGGACAACCTGCTCAGCTGCTTTGTCGGCCTGGAAACCCTGCTCAACCATCAGGGCAGCGACACCACCGCCCTGCTGGTATGCAATGATCACGAAGAGGTGGGCAGCCTCTCCACCACCGGTGCCCAGGGTCCCTTCCTGAAAAGTGTGCTTGAGCGCATATACGGCACCGGGGAGTCTCTGACCTGCGCCATGCACCGCTCCATGCTGATCTCCACCGACAACGCCCACGGCATTCACCCCAACTACGCCAGCAAGCACGATGAGCACCATGCGCCAATACTGAACCAGGGTGCGGTGATCAAAGTCAACGCCAACCAGCGTTACGCCACCAGCGATGAAACGGCTGCCGTCTACCGCACCCTGTGCCAGGCCAGCGGCAGTAAGATACAGCACTTTGTCACCCGGACAGATATGGCCTGTGGCAGCACCATCGGCCCTCTGACCGCCGGAGTGCTTGGCGTCAGAACTCTGGACCTGGGACTGCCAACATTTGGCATGCACTCCATCCGTGAGCTGGCCGGCACAGAAGACGCCCTGGCACTGAGCCAGACACTGCTCAACTTCTTTGTCCTGGAACAGCTACCCTGACACAGATCACCCCGGGCTGTTCAACCGATGGTTAAACAACCCGGGTCGATGGTAAGGATCTGTGCAGCAACTTCCCGCTCTTCATCTGGCTTATAAAAGACCACCGCCCGCTATCCAAAAAAACATAACCTGCCTGAGGTTTTGCGGGCAGCGGGGAGCGGGCGGCGGGCAGCGCCCGACAAATCCACATCATATAACCGCACCACACCATAGCTATCATCCTCAAGTTGGCTGTATTATGCTGTATCAGGATGCATGAAAAGCGAAACCGTTCGTCTTGGGAATAACCCGGCATATTCTGTACACAGCAACATCGTTAAATGGAAGTGTCTTAGCCCTTAGCTTACTTCTGAGCCAGGATGGCACACCTCAACAGATAGAATGACACGGAGCTAAAACCTCTATGATATCGAAACTGCAGCCCGCTAGAAGAGTCCTGTTGTTCTTTTTGTCGCTGCTTTTCTCCGTACTGATCACAGCACCGCTGACGGATGCTCACGGTGTCGACAAGGATGTCAGCCAGCCTGTTCCCACCTTGTCACCCAACCTGCAGCAAGCCATTGCCAGTGTGCATGTTGTGCAACTGCTCTCGCGCAGCCACTACCGCAAACTCCCACTCGACCAGGCCAGCATGGAGAAAGTGTTCGACCGCTACCTGGATCGTCTGGACCCCAACCGCAGCTTCTTTTTGCAATCGGATATCAAAGAGTTTGAACCCTACCGGAAAAAACTGGGTGACTCCCTCAGGAGCGGTGACCTTAACCCGGCTTTTGCCATCTTTAACCGCTACCATGAGCGAGCCGAAGAGCGCTCACGTTACATGCTCAAACGGCTGAAGAAAGGCATCAAAGACCTGAACCTGAGCAGTAACGAAGAACTGGTTATCGAGCGCAAGGACAAACCATGGCTAACCAGCAAGTCGGCGCAGCAGCAGCTGTGGGACAAGCAGCTGAAGGACAGCGTGCTGAGCCTGAAGCTGAACAACAAGACCAATGACGAAATCGTCAGCCAGTTGCAACGGCGCAACACCAATCTGCTGCGCCGCTTGCACCAGAGCAAAAGCGAAGATGCCTTTCAAACCTACATCAACGCCTTTGCCGGCATCTACGACCCGCACACCCAGTATTTCTCACCTCAGACGGCAGAGAACTTCGATATCAACATGAGCCTGTCGCTCGAAGGTATCGGCGCCGTGCTCTCCTCTGAAGACGAATACACCCGCGTGGTTAGCGTAGTGCCTGGTGGTCCGGCAGAAAAAGCCGGTCAACTCAAACCCGGCGATAAAATCGTTAGTGTCGGCCAGGGCAAAAAAGGCGGCCTTGAGGATGTGGTCGGCATGCGCCTGGACGACGTGGTCAAACTGATTCGTGGCACCAAGCACACTCTGGTTCGCCTTGAGATCATTCCCGGCAGTGGCAATGACAGCAGCACCCGCATTTATGAAATCGTTCGTGATCGGGTCAAGCTCGAAGAGCAGGATGCCACCAGCAAAATCATCGAGGTACCCATGAATGCCGGTGTCGGGCGCATTGGTGTAATCGAACTGCCCACCTTTTACATCGACTTCAAGGCCGCCCAGTCTGGTGCCCCTGACTACAAAAGCACAACACGTGACGTGCGTCGCCTGATGCAGCAACTGAAGGCAGAGAAAATTGATGGCCTGATTATCGACCTGCGGGGTAACGGCGGCGGCTCACTACAGGAGGCCAACGAACTGACCGGCCTGTTTATCGACAAAGGGCCAACGGTGGTAGTACGCAACAACCGTGGCCGTGCTGAGAAACAGGAAGACCCGGACCTTGAGCAGCTGTATGACGGGCCAATGGTTGTAATGATTGATCGCCTCAGTGCTTCTGCGTCAGAGATCTTTGCCGGGGCCATGCAAGACTACGGCCGCGCCCTGGTGGTAGGTAGCCAGAGCTACGGCAAAGGCACAGTACAAAGCATTCAGCCGCTGAACCACGGTCAGCTGAAACTGACCCTGGCCAAGTTTTACCGGGTTTCTGGTCAGAGCACTCAGAACCGGGGCGTCATACCTGACATCGTTTTCCCATCCCTGTACGATGGTCGCGACATTGGTGAAGACACCCTGCCTGACGCCCTCCCCTGGGACACCATTTCACCCGTATCGTATCGGCCTTACACCAACCTCAGTCCATACTTGCCCGAGTTGCAGAAAAAGCATCAGACCCGTACGCTGAAAAACGCTGACTTTGTCTACCTGCATGATATGAAGATGTACTTTGATGACTATGAGAATCAGACCAAAGTCTCTTTGAATCAGGAAAAACGGCAGCTGGAAATACAAACCATGCGCAGCAAGCGACTGGCCATTGAGAACCGCCTGAGAAAAGCCAAGGGGCAGAGCTTGCTGAACAATCTGGATGAGCTGGAAGAGATCAACTTAAACGAACAGGAGAAAAAGAAAAAGGACCGCGAGCCAGACGCATTCCTGCAAGAGGCCGGCACTATTTTGGTCGACATGGTCGAAGCCACCAATAACAAACAG
>JAQFVO010000011.1 GCA_027942505.1 Endozoicomonas sp.
TTTTTTCCGGGCCTGCTTTCAGGCTATGCCCGGCAGACAAAAAGGCTTCCTTTGTGCCTTGGTGTCTTTGTGGTTCAACGCTTTTTTGCTTTTTGTGACAGTCTCTTTCGCGAGGATGACGTTGGATGGTTGTAAACAGGCATTTTAGCTTTCCAACATCAGAATGCCAGTTAGAAAGCCTGAAAACCTAACCATTGAGCTGCAAGACCTGTTCGTCATTGCCGCACTGGTGGGTGAGTTTGCAAGCCATCGTGGCACCACGGTTGAATAGGCGGTGAGATTTTCCTACGCCGTTGCCAAAAGAAAAAAGGACACTCTTGCCTGGCCGGCATCTAGGACAAGATTGATGATTTACTGAATACGAGACTATTGGATAATATTCGTTGACCACCAATTGAACACATTCACTATGCCGGCCCTGTAAAAAGCTTTAAATGGAACGCTGAGAAGAATCAGTAACTGATCGATCGGCGCGGTAAATCATTTGAAGAAGTTAAGTAGCTGGCCAGAACACCCTCAAAAATGGCCGTCACCAGAATCAGTCGCCCAAGGCCCCGTCATTTTCCCAGGGAAGAAAAAAGAATCCCACCTTTAATCTATCAAGCCAGGTCCCACGCTGATATATTCCTGCAACTAGGCTGATCCGGGATCTGTCCTCTAAACGCCGCGTGTGGTCTGAGATGCTTTGAATGAACTTTTTGGCATAAAGATAATCCAATAAGCCGTAAATTCCATGGATTTAATTCGATGTCGCCACTTGGTACCCTCAAACATAACTGCGTTCTTTCAGGTTGTCCAGAAACCCATTTCGCATTGCCATTGGAATGCCCCACATGTATTTCATGTAAGGGGCCTTTGTTCGATGGCCGTCCCGTCGTGATAACCGGTTGCAGACATAGATTTCATTACAACTGTCATGATAGCCAGATTGTTGATTGGCAGTTGGCTGACCGAAAGTGCTCAGTATGCGGTGCCCAGGGGACCAGTGTGATCCAGTGGCATGATGATCGGTACGGGACTGGTGCCTTGCGCACCAAGCTGGCATTGCTGGTAGCGTCCCGGGAAGGTAATTGTGCTGCTGTGTCAAGCGCGCTGGCAAAAAATCCGACGCTGGCCGAAGGAACAATCAAGTCCGGAATTTATGAAACGGGTCAAGGTCTTATCCATGCTGCAGCTGCTCATGGGCAGTCGGCAATTGTTAACTGCATCCTCAACAAGGGTGGCGATGTTAACTTGCAGGATTATCAAGGCCACACTGCGCTGAAGTTGGCAGTGGAAGGGGCTCATGAAGAGTTGGTTGGCTTGCTGATTGACAAAGGTGGTCCTGAAAGTTTAAGGGCAGCATTTTACATGGCACTTTATCGGGCTGACGCTAATATGCTTCGGGATCTGGTTAACCGTGGCATGAAGTTAAATAATCTGTGCGTTGGTCATGTAACCGAAGACCTTGAGGCTGACGAATGCACGCTTCACAGTGTCATTTTGCATCAGTTGCCAGGTCAAGTTTCCAGTGAGGCTGTGTTTGACTCGGTTAGCTTTCTGGTATCGCAAGGTGTCGCCCCTTCAATGGAAGATTTGTGCATGGCTGCGGCAAGGGGAAGGCTAGAGGTTGTCAGGCTTTTTATGGCCAAAGGGCTTGACGTTAAAGATCAGGGAATGCCTCTTTATTTCGCAGTCATGTCCGGTCGGGAAGATCTGGTTCGTGAGCTTCTGAACTGTGGTTCGCCGCCTGACCGTCCATGTCCACTTGAGGGTAAATCAACACTTCACTGTGCGGCTGACAATGGGTGGAGGAGTATTGTTCATCTGCTCATTGATGCGGGGGCAAATGTTGATCCTTATGTTGGAGCTGACGGTAGCACAACGCAAAGTCCTCTGTGTGCCGCTGTTCGTGCAGGTCATGAGGAGGTCGTCAAGGCGCTTCTTGAGCGGGGAGCCGGGATCGATGTTGCCGGCCGTGATCGTTACACGCCATTGGTTTGGGCGATTCTTGCCAAGAACAGCAGGTTATTTGATCTACTGCTTAAATCTGGCGCTGATGTTAACGCTCATAAAGGATTGGCGGTTAAGACGGCGATTGTATCCGGGGATTGCCCAGCTTTACTTAAGCTAATTGAAAAAGGTGCGAATATTACCAGAGTTCTGGATACTGGAGAAACCCCTCTGGTACTTGCTAATCGGTTGAAACGCACGAGGGAAGCTAGGGTTATCACTGCGAATATGCCTGATGTCAAATCCAATAGGCGTTCATACTTAGTTTTTGATTCTGGAAGCTCCCTGAAGAAGGAGTTAGAAATCAAGTGCCTGGTGCAGGGTTTTGAAGAAATAGAGAATGACACTGACTTTTTATCTGCCAAGCCAAGTCACGCTCACCAAAAACCTCGGTCACATGGCCGCCCTGCTTAGGTTTGTATAAAGCCTTGAACCACAAAGAAGAGCTTTTCTTTTCCTTTGTGCTCTTCGTGCCAGTTCAAGGCCTTTGTGCTTTTTTGATGTCCACCGTAAGAACGCTGCCATAGAGGCTTCCTCTGCCGTCGGAAGCTCCCCGGAGTTTTGCTGATTTCCCGATTACTTCCCGAGTTCTGTAATTGGCACTTGTTGTACTGCCGACTCATCTGAACGACACTGGCCAGTTAGGTTCGTAGTTGGCACAGGCTCACGGAAGTAATAATCCTGTCGGCGGCCAGGGGCAATGTTGATCAGCCTGAATTTGGCCACCATAGGGCCGGTAGCGCCGACGATGCCGAACTGAGCATGATACCCGCCACCACCATACTCGGCCCGGTTATTGGTGCCAATCCAACCTGAGACCTGCGCCACCTGGTTACCATCTCTCCAGAGTTTGACCTGACCGGGGCGGGGATCTTCCCCAGACAGCTGACTAAATTCGGTTTCAAACCCTATGTTGAACCATTCTCCCCTGGTAAACGGCGCTGCGTAGATATATTTAACGTCCTGATTACCTTCACAACAAAGGGCACGGCCGGTTGTCGCACTCTCTGGAGTAAATGGAATTTCACAACCAATAGTGGCGTCATTGAAGGAATCATATTGTGCACGTACCTTAACCGTGAAGTACATCTGGTCATTATGAGGTTCAATGGCCATTGTGAATGGTGAGTAGCCCTCTTTTTCAAACCGCATACCATCACCGA
>JAQFVO010000019.1 GCA_027942505.1 Endozoicomonas sp.
ACCCCACAGGAGCGCGTCGGTGATTACACTCAGGTGATGATGGATTTGGGAGCAACGCTGTGCAAACGCAGCAAACCCGCCTGCCATCAGTGTCCGCTGAACACCAGCTGCATTGCCTGTCAAACCGGCCAGCAACAGTTTTTCCCTGAATCGAAGCCGAAAAAAGCCAAGCCGGGGCGATCGACCGTTATGTTGATGGTCGTCAATCAGCACGGTGAGGTGCTACTGGAAAAACGTCCCCCGGCAGGTATCTGGGGTGGGCTGTGGAGTTTTCCAGAAATTAGCGCTCCGGATCAGATCAGGGCTGAAACGTTTGACAAGACCGGACTGATAATAAACGACTATGATCTATGGCAGCCATTTCGCCATACCTTCAGTCACTACCATCTGGATATTACCCCGGCACTGACTTTTGTTGACGCCCAACAGCAACCATTACAGGTTAACGAACCTGACGGTTATTGCTGGTTTGCCCTGAACCAGTCGCGTCAGCTGGGGTTGGCGGCACCGATAAAAAAACTGCTGGAGAAAATCAACCAGGCACTTTGAGATCTCTGCTTCGAAGCAGTCGTCGTACAAGGCCGGGAAAAGAAGGGAACCACGAAGAGCACAAAGAAGAGCTTTTCTTTTCCTTTGTGGCCTTCGTGTTCTTCGTGGTTCAAGGCTTTTTATGCTTTTTGCGACAGGTGGTGTCAGGGAATTATTTGTTCATTGGGTACTCTATATCCACCAATGAAGGCTGTGTTGGAGGTATAGAATGCAAACCAATGCCACGTTCGTCAGCGCGACATTCAGTGACATGAAGCTCACTGTTCAGTTGTTCAATCCCGATGCCGTGAGCTACTTTGCCGGCTACTCGTTGCGAAAAGTGGTGATTATCTGAAGTTTTGCCGCGAGCATCCCTTTGATGGTCGCGTCAAAAGCATCTGCAGTACTCAGCTCATCAGAAGCATCCCGGTCAAATCAGAAACTCTTTGTACCTACAGCTTTTTGGAATGTAAGGATGGCAGCAAGCCGCTGTTGCGAGCCTGCCCGGGTGATTCTCTGGTTAGCGAGCTGGAGGAAGGGATTATGGACAAGATCTTTGAAGGAAGCTTATTTGAAATCTTCCACGGTATTATTTTGGAATTGGACAAAACGTCTGTTGCAGAATCCGAGGCCAAAGTGGTGGCAGAGGTGCGAAATATGATGGCCCTGTTCGGACGAGATGACCTGAGAGACTTGCGCGAGCATCTGGTGTCATTGAATAAACTCTTTCGTCATCGGCCGCCAAATGATCCGGTGAGAAGACAGTTTATGCATATTCTGGAAGTGGCTTGTCTCGAAGCTAAAGCTGACAC
>JAQFVO010000034.1 GCA_027942505.1 Endozoicomonas sp.
CGACACCCTCTCATCGTATTGATCAGCCACAAACACCTTGACTGTGTCGCTGTCTTTGCCGTCAGCGAAAACCACCTGAACAGGTTGTGCTTTTGTGGTTAACGATCCTCTACAAGCCAAATTTACAGTGATTACTGATACCCGCCATCGTTCCCCGATATTTAGTCTACGATACAGTCCGGGAATTCAGCCGATAGCCAATTGCACGACAGACAGTTTGGCAATTGTGTTTTCTTTGCCTGTCGAAACACAGTTGGCGCCAGAGAGTTCAACTATGCAGATCAACACTCGTGGACACAGATCCTCTCAGATCCAGACAAGGGGAAGTGTCGCGGCCCAGGTCAGGAGCCGTGCGCCTTGTTTTGCGTGTAAACAGCACCTTCCGGAGTTAAAGCTCAGGCCGTTTCTCAAGCATCAACTGCGCAAGGATGTCACAAGCCAGAAAAAAGTCAGCCACCTAACACCAGGCAGTTATACCAACCGCCATCTCATAACAAAAAAACATTCACACTCATTCTCCACAAATGCCTATGAACAAACTGACATCCTGAAAACACATTTGCCAACCTACTCGGGCAAGAAACTTTATGAGTGCAAGCACTGTAACAAACAAGTTTCGTCCCAAAGCGCTCTGACAAGACACCTGCGCATTCACACGGGTCAGAGGCCATATGAGTGCAGCCAGTGCAAGAAACGCTTTACAGAAAACGGCACTCTGAAAAAACACCTGCGGATCCACACGGGTGAAAAACCCTACAAATGCGCACAGTGCGATAAATGCTTTGCGCAAAAAGGCGATCTGACAAAACACAAGCGAACCCACACGGGTGAGAAGCCCTTTAAATGCAGTCAGTGTGATAAACACTTTGGACGAAAAGATGGTCTGCAAGCGCACCAACGGCACCACTCGGGTGAAAAACCTTACGAATGCAAGCAATGCAATAAACGCCTTGCCTATAAATTTCATCTGTTAAGTCACCACCGTGTTCACGCGAGTGGGAAGCCTTATATGTGCAGTCAATGCAAAAAATACTTTGCGTACAAAAGCTCTCTGGCAACGCACATGCTTCTCCACACGGGTGTGAAGCCCTTTAAGTGCACTCAATGCGAAAAATGCTTTGCGAACAAATCCTCTCTGAAAGTACACCATCGTTCCCACACGGGTGAAAAGCCCTTTAAGTGCACTCAATGCGAACAATGTTTTGCGAAAAAATACTCTTTGAAAATACACCTGCGTACCCACACGGGTGAGAAACCTTTTGTATGCAAGCGGTGCAACAAAGCCTATGCGCAGATCAGCAACCTGAAGCAGCACATGACAAAACATCGGGGCGACGATTTTTCTCAGCAGTTCCCGCACATTATTTAAAGCCCGAAGAAAAAGACACCCACTTTTTAGTTGATAAATTTTTGAGCGTCCTGTTTTTTTGGGAGTAATACCGTCTGGCCAGGAAAGTTCAGAGTCTTTCGCTCTGACAGGTTCTTTCCCTTAAGAATTATTGGACCGGTTGTAGCGCCGGCATACCCCACCGATCATTAACGCAGAGGCCGCCACCGCTACCACGGCGATACCCACCACGCCTGCACCACTGAGGACGGTGGTCAACGGGGCAGCGGTCGAAGGGAGGGCAGAAATGCTCACCGGCACAGTATTGTTAGCGACCGTTACCTGGTTAGTCGGGGCGACCGGTCTGGTCCTGCAGGCGCCGCACTGGCCGACCTGTTGAGGATTTAAAAAGTCCGGTGGCAATGGTTGAGAGTGGCAGATGTGCTTAAGCGCCTGCCGGACATCCTGGAATACCCGGTTATCGGGCTTGCAGTCCTCAGTCACAAGACCCGGAGCGGTGTGTTTGCATAAAGAGGCCAACGAGTAATTACAGCCACGAGGGGTATCCGATACATTTTTGTCATTAACAACGACATTACAGCGTTCAAAATTACTTCCCCAATAGATCGCCTTATCACCAGAATCTTCGATCACGCATTTAATTGCCCTGGTGTGATTAACGCCCCCTCCAATACCGCCCACTCCGATGCCAGCATCGGCAAATGGGGCCTGAACTTCGGAGTATAAAGCCAAGGTGTTGTTAACAGCTGTATAGTTATTGACGGCCCCCGCCCCAATAGCCGCATTTGTAACAGGTTTTGAAGTTGATACCGTGCTGTTCAGCGACGTAGTTCTGTCGATGGCAACGTATTTACCCACAGATCCAAGAGCCTCACCTGCACCAATACCAGCATGTGCCGCAAAATCTGAGGTGAGTGACACGCAGCGCAGCGCCACTGTATTGTTAACCGTTCCTTCGGTGATTGAACCAGCCCCAATACCGGCAGGTGAGGCGAGACCATAGGTTATTACCTGGCTGCGTACTCCCGTTGTCTTGTCAACGATTCCTCCATTGTCCACCAGACCAGCCCCAATAGCGGCGTATGAAGCGACGTGAGCGGTGCTGACCTTGCTGTCGATACCTGTGGTGCCAACAACAGTGCCAGCGTCCAGATACCCTGCCCCGATGCCTGCATGCTGATCTCCGGCAGAAAAAGGATCCCCATCAAGAACGGCGGAGGTTTTGACTTCAGAATCGAGCGCCAGGGTATCGGCAGCGGTTCCTGCACCCACATACCCCGCGCCGATACCGGCACTTACTCGATTACCCGCACCCTCTGCCACACAGCGAATTGCCGTGGTACCAACAATGCTACCACCCTGTACTACAAATCCCGCCCCGATACCAGTGGCTGCATTCTCACCCTTGGCCAGAACTGAAGAATCAACTGTCAGGGTGTCGCTCACAGTTCCCTTTTGTACATGCCCTGCCCCGATACCGGAGTTTGACTCTTTACCAAAGGTCAAAACCTTGCAATTTAATGATACCGAGCCAGTAACAGCGCTATTATTGCCGTCAAGCTTCCCGGCTGAAATACCAGCGTGGGCCAGGACACCGGAGGACGTTGCAGTGCCGTTGATGACTGTTATGTTGGTCACCACCCCGCTCACGTAGCCACCACCGATACCCGCAAATTTCTCATCACCGCTGATGGCAACGTGCGCCTTTTCAACCAGAATATTACTGACCAGGGCATGATCCAGAATTTCACAGGCAACAACTGCCGCCGTTTCTGTGCTGTTGATATTAACCCTGGTAAACCTGAGGCTATCAACATGCCCACCATCCTTCATGGTTTGCACCAGGCAGCGCGGGAGATTATCGATGGTATGGCACTGGCCATCATACTGACCGGTAAACGGGTGGGTGTGATTGCCAATGGATTGGGACAATGCACCACCATCAATATCCGAACTCTGCCGATAACGGCCACCCAGAGGATAGTTGGGATCACGACCGATTTTGCCCAGGGTTTGGACATCGGCCACCTCAATGACCGATTGCGCCTCGGCGGTGGCCAGGCAAGACAGTGCCCCAAGCGCCACGGCCGCTTTCGAGAGCTGACCGCCTCCCACTGTCGTGGCGGCCAACTTACCTTCCTGTTGTCGTGAATTATCCGATACTTTTTTTACCTTCTCTTTGTTGTTTTTGTCCGGACAATCTGTCTGCTCACCCTCTGACACCGCATCGGTCATGGCAGCCCACTGATCCCGGGCAAACCGAAACGCGGCTGAAGCATTGATGCCACTGCCCACCATGTTGCTGATTACTTCCGGCAGTCCAGCATGATGCGACACCAACCGGACCGCCAGCTCAACACCCTGGAGAAAACCACCGTCCTCGCCGGAACTCAGAGTGAAAGCCGGGTCACTAACCGTTTGCTGTTGTGTATTGGGCGGCAGATAACCGGGGGCCAAAGACTGAATAAACGGCACCATACCGGAGCGAATAGCAACACCCATCCCCGACCATCGCCCCTCAGAAGCTGGACCGAAAACCGGTTCGGGGTTAACCGGAACTCCCGACGCGCACAAAGTGGACTGGGTTAACAAAAACGTTACCTCCTAAAAACTCTGGTTATGCTGACCACTTCATCCATACCGAGTCTCATAAAAAGGGAATTCATACGTCACCTGACGCCGCGGTACAAAACACCGGTATCAGATACTTATTCAGAGATTATTTTTGCG
>JAQFVO010000040.1 GCA_027942505.1 Endozoicomonas sp.
ATCTTTGACTCTTTGCTTGCCGGTGCAGGGGAGGCCCGTGTAGCGATAAAACGTAGTTTTCTGTCCGAGCCTCTGGCAATCCAACAGGTGAGGTGGGTTAGTATTCGCCACTTCTTTAGTTGCAGTCTTCGACGTGCGCCCGACTCTATCACCTTGGGTTACCGAGTCGCTGTCGATTCTGAGCTACCGCCAGGAAGGTTCAGAATGACAGTGTCCAATCAACTTTTTTTCGAGGCATGGTTGTGAAAAAAACGTTACTTGCGACAGCTGTCTTACTGGCTTCTTCCGTCTCTCAGGCTGAGTGGACATCGCCGGATGAATCCTTGACCATTGGTGGTGACGCAGAGATTAACTTTGATGTGGTTAAAAACCATAAAGGTGCTGGTGAAACAGGGCCTGATCAGACAAACACACAGACACAGTTGAACGACGATTCTCGAATAAAAATGATGGTTATGTGGAGTACGACTTGTTCTACTGGCAATTTTCTTATGGCCAAGATTGAGCCATTAATCCGCACTGATGCTGACGTACGTGTTGATGATGCTTATTTCATGTTTGGTGCAGAAGGGGCATGGGAATTCCAAATCGGCCGCTATGAAGCGATGAACTTGTTCCCGCTGGGAAAAGATGTGGTGTTGAATTACGCCAATGGTTCAGATGGGCTGGGTAAGGGTATCTACTACTATATGGCTAAAGAGGGTCGTGGTCGCGCAGATCAAGCAGGTCAGGCCCGAATTGCTGCTAAAGCCGATAACTGGTCTGCTGAAATTTCCACCATCTACGGTAATACAGCAAATGTACTTATGAGTACGCAGGAGTACATTGATGAAAGCTTAAGTAATGATGATGATACGTTTCTGAAGTCAACCAATAACAGTTTCATGATTCGCCCCGCGATCAACTTTATGAGTGAAACGGGTGGACTCAGCTTGAGCTTTGGCGGTGAGTTTGAGGTCAATGATGACTCTGTAACGCTGACAGCAACCAACGAGACTCTCAATTTATCCGATCGTTACGGTTTAGCTGCTACGGCCACCTTCATGTCTGACTCTATGGTGTGGAATACCAGCGTAGCGTACCAGCATGCCAAACATTACATGAAAGCTTACACGGTCAATACCAACATTACGTTGGGGGCTTTTGGTATCGGGGCTTCATACGCCAATAATGATTTTTTTAATAAACAAACTGATAAGGAAAAGGCCAAGGCCAACTCATACGCTGTTTATACTGCGTATACTCTCCCAATCTTTGATTTCGATGAAGCAACCGTCACGTTTGCCCTGTCGTACTCCGATACGAAGAACGGTTTTGGTATAAAAGATAACAATGAAGAAACTACGGCATTCCGGATTCGCTTTAATTACTATTTTTAAGGCGGCCCCCTGCCGGTGGGTTAATTGTAATGAGCTATTTTCCCGCCTCCCTTCCCTCTAAGCCAGCTTAGGAAAGTGGCAATTAAGGAAGTCCCACCGACCCCGCTGTCATCCTGTACATGGATTGTACAGGATCCACCTCACAGGGAGGTGAGTGTCCGGACAGATCGCTATCCCTGCCGGATGGATTCCGTACAATCCCTGTACGGAATGACAGCGGAGTAAGGTGATCAGTACTTTTTGCAATTGCAATGTCACTTCATATGGTGCGAGCGGAGATGTTCT
>JAQFVO010000048.1 GCA_027942505.1 Endozoicomonas sp.
ATCCGGGAGGGACGTCTTGCTGCCGAAGGTATTCTCGACTATTTGCAGGAAGTCAAAGAAACTACAGCGCAAAAAGACCTGGAGTTTGTCTGATAATAACTTTCTGCTCCTGACACTCCCCGCCCGCATTTGTCGCAAAAGGTAAAAAGCCTTGAACCACAAAGGCACAAAGAGCACAAAGAAGAGATCTTCTTTTCCTTCGTGCTCTTCGTGTCCTTCGTGGTTCCATCTTTAACTTCCCGAGGTGGGAGGTAGGCGCTTAATGCCTACCTGAAGAGGTGATTTTGCCCTCAAATAACTACATCAGTTTACTCAGTCTGGAAAAGATCGTTGCCCGCGCAAGTTCTTGTGTTTCTCGGGCAGCTGCGTCCCTGCAAATTTGAACATTATGTCAGGACAGTCCCTGAAGGCACCTCTTCCGGTGGATGTGCAGACTCGGCAACGTTCTGACCATTGCCAGACCAGGCTTTCACCCCATTAATACAAGCCCGGATACCGCTGGTGGCCAGATTAACTCCATTGCAAACCGCTCTGGCACCACACTCAATGCCCTTCCCAGTCACATACCCTATGCTGGCCCCCGTAACCGCTAATGTGGAAATGTTGACGAATTCTTTCACGGCCTCTGTACCCGGTTGAGAGGATTGTGTAACAGGCGGGCATTCAAAGCCCAGAAGCGCGTACATAAGCTCACGATTGATGAAAATGTTTGACAGAGCACCTAGACTGGCACAGGTTTTGACCATGGCAGACTCATCAGACGGTAGTTTCAGACCAATGTTTTGTGGCAGATACCCGGAAACCTTCTCCGTCACTACCTTGACCTTTTGATACGCGTCATATGTCAACTCCCCACCATGAAGGAACAATTCGCCAATGCATAATCCCGCAATTCCACCGGTCACAGAGGCAACTTCAGGCCTCGGGATCACATTTTTTCCAGTATCGATACGATGAATAGTGGCGGCGCTACCAATGAGCGTGCCCGCCAAAGCACTCAGAATTCTGACCACAATCATATCATTTTGCTTCTTCCCGGCCTGGTAACTGGCATTGTTATAAACGGGCACATGGCCGTTCGTAACCTGATTTCCGGTAGAGTTCATTGTTTTCACTCCTGCAAGTTGTTTCAGTTCTATGAGTAAACTGAACGGAAAAGGTAGACCGGATGATCGAGAAATAGTTCCCATGGCCAAAACGTAACCATTGACTAACCTGAACCCGCAAGTTCTTAAATATCCAGAGCAATAAAAACTGTACCGTATTTATTCCAGCGACCAACGAAAGTGATACATAGGATATGTCTGGTAATAACTGCCATTTTTGTGGAGGAACGCCGCGCGGGGAATATTATGTGCACCCCAATCAACTACCCTGACAACCCGGTGGATCATAAGTAGCTATTATCCGTGGGGCCCGGTGTTATCAACCAACCGGTTCCTGAGCCCAAGCCGGGTTCGCCTGTCAATCTGTTCAGTCCCCTTTGATAATTCGTTGCGTATATCACGGCATGATGCTGCCGGGAGTGCAATACTTAGCGGTCCCGACAATGTATGAACAGCAGGCCTCCAATGCTCACAACTGTACTAATTCCGGAAACTATTTATGAGCTTCAACCCATCAAGGATTGTCATGGCGAAACCAGGCTGGAGGAGAAACCAAGGGTTGTCTGGCGCGGGAAAAATATCGTCATTATACCACCAGCCATTTTACTCCAGCACGGGCTTCATAATCCCTATCGTTTATTACCGGTGTAGAGAGCGTCGCAAAAGGCCCTCGTGGATCCATTTTTCACCGCACATCCTCAAGGATGTAGAAAAGAGCTCAGGGAAGTGATCATTAAGAAACGACCACAGACTCCGCTGTCATCCTGTACATGAACTGTACAGGATCCACCACACAGGGAGGTGAATGCCCTGGTAGATGGCTATCCCTGCCAGATGGATTCCGTACAATCCCTGTACGGAATGACAGCGCAGTGACTTGACCTTTTGCGACAAACTCTTTCGTGGGAATGACGGAGAGTAGAGTCGAGAT
>JAQFVO010000089.1 GCA_027942505.1 Endozoicomonas sp.
AGCATTGGCACCGGACCGCCAGCCAATAATGTTTTCTATCAGCGGCTTTCCTAAAGGAGTATCAAGCAGCTGCTCAAACTGCTGAAGGACGTTAACATAAAGGAGTACGGAAAAAAACTGCCGCTGCTGCTCAGTCAATGAAAAAAAATAACCAACCAGAAAGTTACTCAATGGTACTGTCAGGCTTGGCTTCTCAAGCAGTTTGTCAATTCGCCTCAACACTTCACAATGATACTTTATCCCCTCTTCAAAATCAGCCACTGACCCTTTGCAATATTTGTCGAGCTCGGCAGTCAACGATTGCTCGAAGCGATCCGGGTAACGGATGATAAGAGCGTCGGGAAGACAACAGCAGTGATAAACATTAGAAAAAACTTTATCTACCAGTTGAATGAGTGAGCCGGGAAAATTCATGTTAACCAGAATTTCCCAAAATTGAACATATTCATCGTTTTTGTAATCCAGGAATATCCACGGATCGTCAAACAACAGCTGCCTGAATTCCTGATTATCAATTAATGGTAAAACGTGCTGACTGAACCTGCTGACCGGAATTTTTGCATACCACTTCGCCATTGCAAAGACAAATTTGCCTACTCCGTAACTACCAATCAGGCTGCTCTGGATGTGTTTGACAAACCCATAGGCCAGCAAATAATCAGCCAGTTGAAAAACACCCGGATGGAGTGATTCCAGAAAGGCAGGGTATAAATGTTCAATTTTGCTCAGAGAGGATTTAATAGACCAGACATCAGGCTGATCAGATCCTGAGCACTCCCTGACAATATTGTTGACATACAGGAGAAGAGTATGAATTTCTGCCTTGTATAACGGCAGCTCCAGCTGCAGGATGTAATCGGTAAATTTAATTAACTGCTGTTTAAGCTCGGGCGATATTTGCGGTTCAGATACGCCAAGCTCATCTATGGATGCTTTAAGATTTATGGTTTCAATCAGCTGCAGTTTTTTTGTCTTGTCTACTCGTTCGGTAAAGCGCAACAAACACCGAGAGGGATTAGAATGAATGGTATCAGCACAAGCCACACCCTGCATTAAACTGCCGGCGGCAACGGAACGTTGCAGCAGGCTGACTGCCGCTGCATCATTACCCCTGCTTGATTCCCTTGGGAGTGTCGGATTGACGTCATCACGCTGAACACCCCAGTCGCTATCAGCAACTTTGGAAACCATAGCGGAAGGATTCCCATCAGAGAATCCATTAATTGAACATTCCATTT
>JAQFVO010000181.1 GCA_027942505.1 Endozoicomonas sp.
CTGATCGAAAGCAACAGGCAACTGGAAACCCATGACCTTTTTCAGGCCTTGTTGGAGCTGAATGACCAGCAGGCAATCGGGTATTTCGACAATTCTCTGATGGGCCTGCGCTCCGAGCCTATGCCCGAGCCAATGAAACAGGTGTTGGAGCACGGTCGGAGAACAGCCCACGCCCTGTGCCGGGCGCAAGCAAATGATCCGACCACCTTTGAAAATTACCTGGAGAAAGACCGGAGATGGGTACCAGGTATTGACTACTGACCTCAAACCTGACCAAACACTGACAGCGCCGGCTCATCAAGAGCCGCCAGCTGTTCGCGCAGCTCCAGAATATGCTCTGCCCAGTAGCGTTCGGTATTAAACCAGGTGAACGCCCTGGGAAAAGCCGGATCATCCCAGCGTCTGGCCAGCCAGCCGCTGTAGTTGAGCAGGCGCAGGGTGCGCAGGTATTCGACCAGGTTCAGCTCTGACGGATCAAACTCCATAAACTCACTGTATCCCTCCAGTATCTCGGCCATCTGCACCGTCTGTTCCGGTCGGTTACCCGAGAGCAGCATCCACAGGTCTTGAATGGCCGGTGCCATACACGTGTCATCAAAATCAACAAAGTGCGGCGCCCCATTGCGCCAGAGAATATTTCCCCCATGGCAGTCGCCGTGTACCCGAATGGCTTTGCAACTCTGTTGCTGACTGATGCTGTCAAGGCGGTGGAGCAAATCCCGGGTAAGGGTTTGATAAGCAGGCTGCAAAGCGACAGGAATAAAGTCGTTAGCCAGCAGGTACTCAACGCTGTCGATACCGTAACGCTGAAGATTAATGGCCGGGCGGTGGGCAAAAGGGCTGACCGCACCGAGCTTATGAATGCGACCGAGCGTGCGACCAAGAACCAGCAGATTATCCAGATTATCAAGCTCGGGCGCGTGCCCTCCCTGGCGGGGAAACAGGGCGAAGAGAAAACCGTCAAACTCGTGCAGCGTCTGTCCGGACGGGGCCATCATGGGAGCAACAACCGGTAAATCCAGGTTTTTCAGATCAAGCGTGAACTGGTGCTCTTCAACAATCTGTTCTCCGGACCAGCGCCCGGGGCGATAGAATTTGGCGATCACCGGCTCGCCATCGTCAATACCCACCTGGTAGACCCGGTTCTCGTAGCTGTTCAGGGTCATAATCCGGGCATCACTGACGAAACCCACACTCTCCACGGCGTCCAGCACCCGATCAGGAGTCAGCTGGTCGTAAGGGTGTTGCGTGGGTGTGTTCATGCTCACCTCCGGGAAAGTCTGAGCTTGGCAGGGGATGTAAAAATCAATAGTACAGACTGGCGATGCCGGAATTATCCTGAGGTCATAGTATACTCGTAGTATCTGGGTATATCATTTGCCCGTTGGCTTTCAGGTGGTGTTATACTCGTTTTCCCCCCTGCTCAACCCTCTAATTTCTGGCATGGCTACTCACTACCCGCTACTGGCAGCCTGCAATGAGTGTGGCCTGGTCTCTCAAGTGCCTGACTTACTTGAGGGTCAGGAAGCGTCCTGCCCACGCTGCAATCACACGCTGATCAACCGGGTCAGAGACTGCCCCAACAAGGTTTTTGCCTACGGAATTTCAGTACTGATTGTGCTGGCAATCAGCTGTTTTTTTCCATTTATGGCCATCAGCGTCAAGGACATATCGCAACACATTGCCCTGTTTGATGCTTTGAGCGTCTTTCATTATTTTGACGACACCAGTCTTGCAGCCCTGTTGATGCTGACCATCATCTTTCTGCCCGTACTCTACCTGCTCGGGTTGATGGCATTGTACGCCATGGCCAGATTTGGCAGCTCCTGTCCCGGTGAACAGCCGGCGGTAAAAAAACTGTTCCGTGTTGTCGTTCGCACAGAGCACTGGTTGATGGCGGATATCTTCTTTGTCGGTGTACTGGTCAGTATTATCAAGTTGAGCTCCCTTACTGACATCGGCGTTGGCAGCGCTTTCTGGGCCTATCTGATCTTTGTGCTGCTGCTCCTGAAATGCTCGCGCACCGCTGACCGACACTGGCTTTGCCAGCACCTCTTTGCACCGGTCAGTACCGGGAGTGTGCGCCCCGGAGACACGCACCTGGATGGCAATCATCTGGTCTGCCCACTGTGCAGCCAGATCAACCCCACTCATGACCACGCTTATAAACGATGCCAGCGTTGTCACGCCAGGCTGCCCTCGTTTGATCCGGCGCACAGCAGCAATGTCACTTTTGCCGTGCTCATTGCCGCAATCATTTTTTACTTTCCGGCCAACCTTTACCCCATGATGTTTACCACCAGTTTTGCCGACACGATCGGCTCAACCATTGCCGACGGCGTCATACTGTTGTGGCGCATGGGCTCCTATCCCGTCGCGCTGGTCATTTTCACCGCCAGTATCATTTTGCCCGTCAGCAAAATGCTGATCCTGCTCTACCTGCTCTGGTCACGGCGCAACCTGCCCCGGGAGAGCGCCAGGGGCGCCCTTGAGAAACTGAAACTCTATCGTTTTATAGAAGTCATTGGTCGTTGGTCAATGATCGACGTTTTCGTCGTCGCCATTCTTTCTGCGCTGGTACAGTTTGGCAACCTGATGGCCATTACCCCCGGTCCGGCAGTGTTTTATTTTTGCTCAGTAGTGATTCTTACCCTCATCTCGACCCGCCTGTTCGACCCCAGGGTCCTCTGGCAGATTGATGGGCAAACCCAGAATTACCGCCACGTCTGACACCCACCCAGAGAAGTACATGGATACATCAGCGACAAGCGCAACAGTGGCGCCAAGTCGGCGTTTTTCGCCAGTGTGGATCATTCCCATTGTCTCAGTGATTGCCGCAGGCTGGATGATCTATCGATATCTGCAGGAGCAGGGTCCACAAATATACCTGACGGTTCAGACCGCCGAGGGCATTGTGGCGGGCAAAACCCTGATCAAGGCGCGCAGTGTCAAAGTAGGCATGGTGACCGAGGTCAAACTCAGCAAGAATTACCATCAAATTGAGCTCACCGCCCGGATGGATGGTGGCACTGAGCGCATGCTGCGTAAGAACAGCGAATTCTGGGTGGTAAAACCGCGTATCGGTACCGGGGGAGTGACCGGGCTGGAAACTCTGCTCTCCGGTCCATATATTCAGCTGGAGCCCGGTGATTCGACAGAAAAGCAGTCCCACTTTGTCATGCTCAACTCCCCTCCTATTGCTGGTCCCGACACCAGAGGCATCCAGGTGACACTCTTTGCGCCCGGAGCAGGCAAGCTGGACGTGGGTGATCCGGTCATGTACCAAGGTTACGTGGTCGGTCGAGTGGAAAAAGTGGGGTTTGATGTTGATAAACGCCACGCCACCTACCAGCTGTTCATCTTTCAGCCCTACGAAAAGCTGCTGCGCACCCGCAGTCGCTTCTGGCTTAACTCTGGCTTTGATGTCACGCTCAACGCCGAGGGCTTCAACATTCAGGTGGCCTCCCTGGAAACACTGATCAGTGGTGGCGTCACCTTCGCTGTGCCGGAAGGCTCGCCAGAAGGACAACCCCTGGGCAAGGACATACCGTCATTCAGACTATACGACAACCTAGCCGATGTCCGTGCCAATATTTATCAACGCGTCATTCCTTACGCCATGCTGTTTAACAGCTCGGTACGCGGCTTGTCGGTGGGGGCGCCAGTGGAGTACCGGGGCATTCGTATCGGTACAGTCACCGAAGTTCCTATCTTGGCCAGCACAGCCAATGCCATTGAGAGTACGCAGATTCCCGTACTGATCAACATTGAGCTGGAGCGCATCGAGCAATTCTCTGCACATGAGTTTTCCCTGGCCGAGTTCAGGCAAAGGCTCAGCAACGCCATTGCCAAAGGGCTGCGTGCCTCGCTGAAAACCGGCAATTTACTCTCCGGTGCGCTATACATTGACATCAATTTCTACCCCGATGAAACCAAACAATCGTCGTATACTAAAGAGGCAACGTTGTCCGGTTATGACCTGATCCCCACCGTGGCAGGGGGGTTTGCCGTATTGGAACAGCAGGTCCAGAGTATAATGACCAAACTGGAGCAACTGCCCCTGGATACCACCATGAAGCAACTGAACAGGACGCTGGCCAGTTTTGCTGGTGCAGGCAGACAACTGGACGCCACCCTCAAAGAGCTGGACACCCTGCTGACGCAAAAAGAGACGCAACAGCTACCGAAAAGCCTGCAGCAAACCCTCAGCCAGGCACGGTCAACATTAAGCGGTTATGGCCCCGGCTCAACCAGTTACGCCGAAGTAGAACAGACCCTGACGCACATCAACGAGGTCATCAAACAGCTGGAGCCGCTGTTGCAGACGTTAAACGAAACCCCTGACGCCCTGATCTTTGGCGCCAGAGAAACAGCAGACCCCGTGCCGGTTAAAGGAGCCAAGCAGTGAAGAAAGCACTTATCCTGACGACGATGGTCTCCTTGTTAGGCGCGTGCAGCTCTGGCCCGGCGCGCACAACCAGCTATTTGCTGGCCCGGCCGGAGCAAACCGCAACAGTGGACTTTAACACCGCCACCCAAGTCATTATCCTGGCACCGGTAAGCATGGACAGTTTGCTGGAAAATCAGGGGATTGTTTATCAAACTTCAGCCACTGAGACCGTCGTTGCCCACCAGCATCTCTGGGCAGAAAGCCTGACCACGCAGCTGTCCCGTCGCCTGCTCAATGGCTTACGACAAAGTCAGGATGAATACTGGGTTATGCGCAGCAATCCACAAATGAACACACCATCGGCGCCCAGACTGCTGGTCAGTTTCAGCCAGTTTAACGGCAGCTATCTGGGCAATGCCGTCATCAGCGGTGACTGGACGCTGCTCAACGGCCAGGGCGACTTGCTCCAGTCTCAGCCATTTCTCTACCAGGAACCACTGGCCAGCGATGGCTATCCGGCACTGGTCAATGCCTTGTCAAAAGCCACCGACCGACTGACCGTTGAACTGAGCCAGTCATTGACAGGATCGAAGACCGCCGCCCGCTTCCTGCTGCCCGCTGCCCGCAAAAGCGGCCCGGATTTTTCGGGCAGCGGGCAGCGGGAAACGGGTAGCGTCAAAAGCCGTTAACAGGCATGTTCATTCATGGGAATACTCTCCTTACTGTGCCAAATGACTCTCATGCTGGCTGATGTCAGCTGTTCATCGGCCTCGGAATCATACGACTTTGGTCTGCTGTCGGTCAGTTTCAAACCACCGGGAAAGTGGCTGCGGTAGTTCGCTTGCAGGCACAATCTGCCGGCAATACACAACAAAGCCGCTCCCGCAGCACCGATGAGGGCGCCTACACCTAACGAGAACGGATGGATAGTTGGCTGGGCTTCACACGGTACTGGAGCCACGTAGGGGGCATGGGTGGTTGGTCCGTCAAGAGCGAACTGTTGAGTGCTGTAGGTAGTTGCGCCAGAATCACTGACTGACGCAAAAAATCGGCTTGCCTGAAAGGTTGTCGTGGGCGTGATGCTGTCACCAGCTCTGAAGCCACTATCAGGAGCAGACGCAGGCGTGGCGTCGCGAGGCTGTGAAGCAGAAGATCTGCCGGAACTTCTGCCTCTCAATGGTGCAGGTGTCATGGGCATAGTACCATTCACCGCTGCACAACAGCTCTTTTGCAGATTAGCTTTGCAGCTGGCCGCAGCGGCTCCGGAATAAGACTTGCAGGCCTGGTACTGGTCAATACGGATGGTTTCCATCAGGCAAGTGTACGGATCTTCATCACGACCATTGTCGCAATCTTTGACACCATTACACAGATGCTGTTGGTCGATACAGCGGGAATCACCGCAGGAGACACGGTATTCAGGGCATCGGCTGAAGCAGAAGTCGGACGCCTCATCGGCCCCACCGCTGCATACGGGGTAACCATCACACAGGTATGCACGCGGTATGCATTCATGCGGCAAAGCGGCAGCATCACAGAACAAGGCCGTGCTTCGCTCCTTACATCCGCAACGGTTACGATTCCATGCGCGGCTTACCTCAGAACAGTTCCTCTCACTCAAGCCATGGCGCTTAAACAGATCTTCAACGGGTATGGAAAACAGACCTTGCTCACAGCAGGCTTTCTTCAACCGCTGATGGTTTGCCGGAGATTGTGTCTGCCATTGGTGCACGTTGCGGGTTAACTTCTCCTGGCAGCGGTGAAATTGTTCATCAGAGCCATCACTGCAATGTGCTTCGCCATCGCACAGCTTTGCTTCATCGATGCAGCGTTGACCATCGTCACACAGTACGGTGCCGGTTGGACACGGACAGGGAGGACTGCGTTCATCCGAGCCGTCCTTGCAGTCGAAGTCGCCATCGCACTGATATTGGCGGGAAATACATTGGGAGACGGTTTTGCATAAAAACCGATCAGAGTCTTCACAGTGTTCGGGGCACACTGTGGGAGATTCGTCAGAACGGTCACCGGGGCCACAATCATACAGGCCGTCACAGACCTGACGACGGTCAATGCAAGCACCGCTGGTGCAGGGGAATTGACTGGGTTGACAGTGGTGGGTGGCGTTTTGGCCGGTGGCGCGCACACCGCTGAATTGCGCCCAGAAAGCAGCCAGAAACGTCGCCATAATGCCCTTGGCTGACCAGCCATGGTTGGCATGACTGGTTCTGGCTGGATTGCCTGCTGGCACTTCACCGTCTTCGGGTGCTGACATAAACGCGGTGATAAACCGGTGGCTGAGGCTACCCGGGTTATCACAGGCATGGTTAAACAAGGCCTTAAAAACGTCTCCAGTCGCATGATTTCCCAGGTCAGCCAGCAGCAGATCAACCGTCTGCATCAGTAACTCCATGCGTGGATAAACGTCCTTTACATCGCTGGCTCCGGAGCCTGACAAGAGCAGTTTTTCGCAGATACCACGCGGTTCCTGCCGGTGGTCAACGACCATTTGCTCAGTGAACAACTGCGCTGCCGGGTAACGTTCATTGTACGTTTGATAATCCTGATGAATAGTTGACAACAACTGTCGTAAAGGAACCGACTGATAACTGTCCAGCGCCTTCATCAGTGCACAGTTAGCAAAATCATTAAATTGACCCGATGACAGTGGCTGCTGTTCGGGCATCGTGTTCTGCCTGAGCCGGGGAGCCAGAGTAAACAGAAACGTTAATCCCCGCTCATATAGGCCAGGTGCCCGGGCTATCAGTGACTTGCCGGGGGACTCCTTGACATAGTGGGACCGGTTATCGTCTGACCGGTTCACGGTCATACCCCGAACCGACCCGGTATTATCAGACCAGTCAGGCTGGGAACAGCCACCAGCAATCGGTGGCAGAGCGTCACACAGCGGGTTCATCTCATACTCCTTCAGGAGCGTTCAACCGATGCGTCCACCTCCCCCAGATCGGGTGTTATGTGGCTGCTGGCAACCTCGCTCCCTGTTTCGCGTAGTGGTTGGAAGCCGAAAAAAGCGTAACCTTAAGAAAAGCAGAGACTACCCTTAATGCAAATAATAATGGTTCTTATTTAGATTTAGCTTAATCTTCCGGAGTCCGGGCAATGCTCCAGATATCCACGCGCTCGACCGTACTGTTTTTTAACAGCCTGGTGATCTCGCTGACAGTGGCGCCGGTGGTGACCACATCATCCAGCACCGCAACGTGTTTGAACGTGGGCCTTGTGCGCAAGGCAAAGGCCTGGCGGACATTTTTCTGCCGGGCGCTGGCGTCCAGCTCCTGCTGAGCCGGGGTGTGACGCACGCGCTCAAGCAAGCGGCTGTCAAGCGGCAACGATACCTCGTGCAGCCGACGCTGCAGCGCCCTGGCCAACAGCAACGCCTGATCGTAGCCCCGCTGTCGCAGCCTCTTGTTATGCAACGGCACTGGCAGCATGGCTTGAGGCCAGCAATCATCGCGGTAATGATCCAGCAACAACTGCGCCAGCGGGTCCACCATGGGGTTAATCAGCTCCAGCCGGGACTGGTATTTGACCATTTGCAGAATCCGGTTGACAGGATACTGGTAAAGAAATGGCGCCAGACAATAATCAAAGGGCGGCGGCTGGCGCAGGCAACTACTGCAAAGACCGGTGTCGCTGTCATTAATTGGCAGACCACAGCACGGACAGAAGCAGACCGGCACCGGGCAGAGTGCCTGGCATTGATGGCAAAGAGGCTGATCAAGCGTGCTCAAACCGCGACAGAGAATGCACTTCACGGCAACTATTTGTTTGATTTTTGACCAGTTGTAAACCTGGAAGTATTTCATAGATTGACGGTAACGTTTATTTCGTTATTATTTTCCCACCTTGATGACCCGCGCCCGCTGGAAAGGTTCCTTTTGCCCCGTTGCCAGGAAACAGATCAACAACAGCGGTGCCAACCCTTTTCCCGGGCAACCGCCAGCTTCCAGAGGACGTCATGACTTCTACGCCTGCTCCCATCCGCCACAACTGGACCGTTGCCGAAGCGCAAACCCTGCTGCAACTGCCGTTCAACGATCTGATCTTTCAGGCGCAACAGGCGCACCGGGCGCACTTCGATCCCAACGAGGTGCAAGTTAGCACACTGCTGTCCATCAAGACCGGCGCCTGCCCGGAAGACTGCAAGTACTGCCCCCAGAGCGGCCACTACAACACCGGGCTGGAAAAAGAGAAATTGCTGGCCGTACAGCAAGTGCTGGCCGAGGCGCAACGGGCCAAAGCCTCCGGTGCGACCCGCTTCTGCATGGGCGCGGCCTGGAAAAACCCGCCGGCCAAAGATATGCCCTATCTCATTGAGATGATCAAAGGCGTCAGGGCGCTGGGGCTGGAGTCGTGCATGACACTGGGTATGCTCAGTGCCGAACAGGCTTATGAGTTGGCCGAAGCCGGACTGGATTACTATAACCACAACCTGGACACCTCGCCGGAGTTCTACGGCAACATCATCACCACCCGCACCTACGCCGACCGGCTCGATACCCTGGCCCATGTGCGTGCAGCAGGCATGAATGTGTGCAGTGGCGGCATTGTCGGACTCGGCGAGAGTGCCCGTGACCGGGCCGCCATGCTGGTGCAGCTGGCCAATATGCCCGCACACCCTGAGAGCGTGCCGATCAATATGCTGGTGAAAGTGGCCGGCACTCCCCTGGCGGAGGCGGACGATGTGGACGGCATTGACTTTGTTCGTACCATTGCCGCGGCCAAAATCATGATGCCGGCCTCCAATATTCGCCTCTCCGCCGGCCGTGAGCAGATGAGTGATGAGTTGCAGGCCCTGGCATTTCTGGCCGGTGCCAATTCGATTTTTCTCGGCGACAAACTGCTGACCACCGCCAATCCGGGCGTCAACCGCGACCGTGAGCTGTTTGCCAGGCTGGGCATCAATCGCCAGCACAATTGGGACGATGACACCTTTTCTCCACAACGCTGCCCAGTCAAAGCGTTCTATGACCGGGAACAGCACAATGAGCAGTACTACGACGCCATGGCCGGGAGCAACTGATGGCTTTTGATCTGGCCGTTTGGCTCGATGAGCGCCGGCAGGCAGGGCTTTATCGCCAGCGCAAAACCGTCGAGTCCCCCCAGGGGCCAGAGGTCGTGGTTGATGGCAAGCCGTTTCTGGCTTTTTGCAGTAACGACTACCTTGGGCTGGCCAATCATCCGGATATTGTCGCCAGTTTTCGTCAGGCAACCGATGACTGTGGTCTTGGCAGTGGCGCCTCACACCTGGTGCTCGGCCACAGTCGGGCGCACCACCAGCTCGAAGAGGCACTGGCAGAGTTTACTGGTCGCGACCGGGCTCTGTTATTCGCCAACGGTTACATGGCCAACCTTGGCGTCATCAGTGCTCTGCTGGGTAAACAGGACGCCGTGTTTCAGGATCGTCTGAACCATGCCTCGCTGCTCGATGCCGGCCAGTTATGCGGTGCTCGCAGTCAACGCTATCAGCACAACGATGTGGATAATCTCCGTCGTCGTCTGGATAAAAGCGACGGTCGACGTAAGATGATCGTGACCGACGGTGTGTTCAGCATGGATGGCGATATCGCCCCGGTAACGGCCCTGGCTGAACTGGCCAGTCAGCATCAGGGCTGGCTGATGGTCGACGATGCCCACGGCTTTGGCTGCCTGGGCAATATCGGCGGTGGCGTGGCCGAACTCTACCACCTCGATCAACAGCAACTGCCGGTGCTGATTGGTACGCTGGGCAAGGCATTTGGTACTTATGGTGCCTTTGTAGCTGGCAGCGATGCGTTGATTGAGACACTGATCCAGTTTGCCAGAACCTATATTTACACCACCGCCCTGCCACCTGCCGTGGCTAGCGCTACCCTCACCAGCCTGAGCCTGCTGCGGCACGAACACTGGCGTCGGACACACTTGCAGGATCTGATTCACTACTTCCGCACCGGCTGTGCACAGCTGGGCTTGCCGCTACTGCCCTCTTCGACGCCTATCCAGCCATTACTGGTCGGTGATGCCAGTCAGACGGTCAGCATCAGTCAGGTATTGTACGACCATGGCATAATGGTTACACCGATTCGTCCGCCCACAGTGCCAAAAGGTACGGCCAGACTGCGCATCACTTTCAGCGCGGCACACCAGCGGCATCATCTGGATCGTCTGCTCGATGCCCTGTCACTGCCCTCTGTTGCTTGCTGGTTCAGGGGCGATGACAACGGAGTGAAACTATGAATGGTCCGATTGTGTTGATCAGTGGCTGGGCCATGCCCGGCGAAACAATGGCAACACTGGCTGAGGCTTTGCAGGCACACCAGCACCAGGTGTTACTGTTGCAACTGCCCGGACTGCGGACCGCGTCAGACCCTCTGATACAAGACTGGGACGAGCTGACCGTCTGGCTGGATCACCTGCTGCCCACTGAACCGGTGGTACTGATAGGCTGGTCCCTTGGCGGTATGCTGGGCGCGTACTACGCCAGTCGCTATCCGGATAAAGTGACAGCTGTCGTTAATCTGGCAGCCAATGCCTGCTTCCTTGCCAGCGAACACTGGCCGACAGGGATTGACCCGGCGGTACTTGAGCGCTTTTCCCGGGGCCTCTTGCGAGCTCCGGCGAAAACACTGCAACAGTTTGCCCTGCTGTGCAGTGCCGGCAGCCTGGCTCCCAGGGAGCAGGCCAGGCATTTGCAGACCTTGCTTGCTGGTTACGACATTGACAATCCGGACATTCTGCACAGTCTGCTAACCATTCTGGGCCAGAGTGACTTGCGCCAGGTCCTTGGTGCCATCCACTGCCCGATCATCCATCTCTTCGCCCGCGATGACGCCCTGGTTCCCGTAACTGCCGCAGACGCCTTCCGGCAACACTTTCCAGACCATCGGGTGCAGATCGTGGCCGGTGGACACGGTTTTTTCATGGATAATCCTGAGACAGTTATCCATGCCCTTGAACAGCTGTCCGTCACCAGGGGGCCAGCATGAATCCATCAACGCAAACCAGCCGCGGTCCGCAGATAAAACAGCGCATCGCCAACAACTTCAGCCGGGCAGCCAGCAGTTACGACCGGGCCGCTGACCTGCAGCAGCGCGTGGCCGCCAGAACGCTGTCGGGATTACCCGCACTTGGCAGCACCCCCCGAATTGTCGATCTGGGTACCGGTACCGGCCACCACGCCCTGACCCTGGCGCGACGTTACCAGGGCGCCTCGGTAATCGGCATGGATCTGGCCATGGGCATGTTGCGCTTTGCCCGGAGCCACACCCGGCACCAGCGGATTTACTGGTGCTCGGGGGACATCGAAGCCCTGCCACTGAGGGACAACACCATCGACCTGGTCTTTTCCAGTCTGGCCATCCAGTGGTGCTGCCTGAAGCAGGTGCTTGGTGAAGTTAGCCGGGTGTTGAAACCCGGCGGTACCTTCGCCTTTTCCACGCTGGCCCAAGACAGCCTGTGGCAACTGGACCGAGCCTGGCGCGATGCCGGGGTGTGCAACCGGGTCAACCGGTTTGCCAGCTTCAGCACCCAGCAGTTCATAGCCAGAGACAGCGAACTGGATGTGCATACTTTCTTGCCAGGCACGCAGACGCTGCACTATCCCGATACGCTGACACTACTGCACAGCCTGAAAGCCCTGGGCGTGAACACCCTGCTGGAAAACGACAAAGGACTATTAACC